>NZ_JBAWAC010000099.1:0-6675 GCF_049589095.1 Haladaptatus sp.
CGCCGTCCACGACTTCGATATCGACGTGGATCGGCGGGTATCGGTCCGACTTGACGAGTTCCGCGTCGCCCTCGATGGCGGGTGTATCGCCGGTCGATGCCACGACGCTGGCGTCGGTTCGGTCGAGCAACTCGGCCGCGCCGCCGACGTGGTCCCCGTCCTGATGGGTCAAAAACAGCGTGTCCACGTCGTCCAGCGAAAAGCCGTCCTCGGCGAGCGCGTCGGCCAGCGTGTCGATTTTACCGGGTAACCCGACGTCGAGGAGGATGAGTCCGTTTTCAGTTTCGACGCCGGAGGGGTATATCGTCATCTCCCGGTCACCGAGGTCGTACGTCAGTGGAAACGCGTACACGTGGTCCGTGAGTTCCATGCACGAAGCGACGGGTCCCAACGTGGTGTATCATTGGGCTCCGGCACTCGGTTCCGGATGAAAAAGACGGGAACTCTAGTTCAGCGCCGCGTCGAACGCCGACTGCAGGTCCGCCTTCAGGTCGTCCACGTGTTCGATACCGATGCTGGCGCGGATGAGGCCGTCGGTGAGTCCGGCCGCCAAGCGCTCTTCCTTCGGAATCGCGGCGTGGGTCATCGTCGCGGGTTGCTCGATGAGCGATTCGACGCCGCCGAGGCTCTCGGCGAGCGTGAACACCTCGGTTTCGCTGACCACGTCGGCCGCCTCTTCGAGCGAGGCGTCGAGTTCGAAACTGACCATGCCGCCGAAGTCGCTCATCTGTTCGGCCGCGAGTTCGTGGTTTGGGTGTGATTCGAGGCCGGGGTAGTACACCGTGTCCACCGCTTCGTGGTCGTCCAACCACTGCGCGATGGCGCGGGCATTGTCGCAGTGGCGGTCCATCCGGACGCCGAGGGTCTTCGTCCCGCGCAGGACGAGGAAACAGTCGTGCGGACCGGGGGTCGCGCCGACGCTGTTCTGGTAGAAGCCGAACTTCTCGTCAAGCCCCTCGTCGTTCGTGACCAGCGCACCGCCGACCACGTCGGAGTGGCCGCCGAGGTACTTCGTCAGGGAGTGTGAGACGACATCCGCGCCGAGTTCGAGCGGGCGCTGGAGGTACGGCGTGGCGAACGTGTTGTCCACCGCACAGAGCGCATCCGCGTCCTCCGCGATGTCAGCCATCGCGGCGATGTCCACGACGTTGAGCAGGGGGTTCGTCGGCGTCTCGACCCACAACAGTTCGGTGTTCTCGCGCACCGCGTCGGTCACTTCGCTCGGGTCGGTCATGTCCACGAAGGAGAACTCCACGTCGTAGTCGGCGTACACCTGCGTGAAGATGCGGTGGGTCCCGCCGTACACGTCCTCGCTGGCGATGACGTGGTCGCCCGAGGAGAGCAGGTTGAGGACGGTGTTGATGGCACCCATCCCGCTGGAGAAGGCCCGACCGTACTCGCCGCCTTCGAGGCTGGCGAGGTTGTCTTCGAGGTCGGTGCGCGTCGGGTTGCCCGTGCGCGAGTACTCGTAGCCGCGGTGGTCGCCGGGGCCGTCCTGCACGTACGTCGAGTTGGCGTAGATGGGGGTCATCAGCGCACCCGTCTCCTCGTCCGGTTCCTGTCCGGCGTGGATGGAGCGCGTTTCGAACCTGAAATCGTCGCTGTCGGTCATATGCGAGCGGACGAACCGGAGCAGGGTTATCCTTTCGTCTCACGCATGGGACAAAGAGACAATGTAGGGGGAAGCCGTGTCGAACCGTATGGATGAACGCAGGCTCGGAACGACGAGCTATGAGATAACTGAAATCGGCATGGGAACGTGGAACATCGGGTCGGACTGGGGGGATGTCTCGGAGGAGACCGCTCACGAGGCGGTTCGCGCCGCCCTGGACGCTGGAATCACGTTCCTCGATACGGCCGACGTGTACGGCGACGGCCGGAGTGAACGCGTCATCGCGGACGTGCTCGCGGAGTACGAGACGGACGAACGGCCCGTCGTAGCGACGAAGGCAGGACGACGACTCGATCCACACGAGGCATCCGGATACACGGAATCGAATCTCCGCGAGTTCGTGGACCGGAGCCGGGACAACCTCGATATGGATTCGCTCGACCTGCTCCAACTACACTGCCCGCCGACGGACGTCTACTATCGACCGGAAACGTTCGACGCGCTGGACGACCTGAAGGCGGAGGGCAGACTCGACCATTACGGCGTCAGCGTCGAACGCGTCGAGGAGGGTCTGAAAGCCATCGAATACCCGGATGTCGAGACGGTCCAGATAATCTTCAACCCGTTCCGTCAGCGCCCGGCGGAGCTGTTCTTCGAGGAAGCGCGCCGACGTGACATCGGCGTAATCGTCCGCGTTCCCCTGGCGTCCGGCCTGCTGACCGGACAGCTCTCGAAAGAAACGGAGTTCCCGGAGAACGACCACCGAAACTTCAACCGCGAGGGAGAGGCCTTCGACCGCGGAGAGACGTTCGCGGGTGTTCCGTACGAACGGGGGCTCGAAGCGGTGGACGAACTCGAACGGTTGGTGCCCGAGGATGCGACGATGGCGCAGTTCTCGCTCCGCTGGATACTTGACCACGACGCGGTTTCGACCGTCATTCCGGGGTCGACCAGTCCGGACCACATTCGGGAGAACGTCATCGCCGCATCCCTCCCGCCGCTCACCGCCGAGGAGCGGGAGCGCACGAACGAGATTTACGAAGCACACGTGGCCGACGCGGTTCATCATCGCTGGTGACTTCGAACTGAAGCCCCGAATTGTGACGCCGAACCGACGAGCCGAAAACGAGTGTGAACGATCGGCACGGGGAGGCGGTTTTCCCCGACGAGGAACGTATCTTTTATAACCGTCACTGAACAAGAGCGTCATACGACTATGCCGAGCTCGAACGGACCGTACAACACCACCCGAGAAAAACTGTCGAACAACCCCCGCGACCGTGGCACCTCGCCACCACAGCGTGCAGTCCAGCAGTACGAGAACGGACAGAAAGTCCACCTCAAGATCGACCCGAGCGTGCGAAAAGGACGCTTCCACCCGCGATTCAACGGTCGCACGGGCGAAGTCGTCGGAAAGCAGGGTAAAGCATACAAGGTCATCATCAACGACGGTGGCAAGGAAAAGACGCTCATCACCCAGCCCGCACACCTCCGCGGACAGAAGTAAGCTATGACTATCTTCAAGGAAAAGATCGACGAGGAGTATCTCACCACGCCCGAGGCGAAGGAGCTCCTCGCGGACATCGAGCGTGAACGTGCGCTGGATGAAACCCGCGAGATGCCGTACAACCTCTCCCGAGCAATCGAGCACGTCAACCGGTTCGCTGCCCTCGATGCCGAGGAATCCCGCGAACTGGTCGCCGAACTGCTCGAACTCGAAAAGGTGGACGAGCAGACGGGCTACAAAATCGCCGACCTTCTGCCGCAGGACCGCGACGAATTGCGCGCGGTGTACGCACAGGAGCGGTTTACCCTCTCGGGCGACGAGCTGGACGAGATACTGAACGTCGTGGCGAAGTACGAGTAGCTTCACCGATTCTTTAAGTTGCTCGTCGCCGTATTCCAGCCCAATGAGTGAATCCGAGACTGACAGCGAAGCGTCGGCTGTTGTACTCGACTTCCTGCCGAACGGTCGGGCAGAAGACGACCGTCCGCAATACCAGAAGGAGCCAGTCGCCTACGTCCTCACCGAATCTGATTTCCATCTCCTCGAACTCACGCTCGAACAGGAGGCGGGCGTCGGTATCGGCGACAGCATTCCGATCGAACCCCCGGAGGCGCGCGAAAACGTCACCAACGTGCGCGAGATTCCCTACGAGGACCTCACCTCCGCCGCACAGTCGGAACTCGAACATGCGGTCGCAGACATCGTCGACCGCCACGAGAGGCGGTTCGTGGACTTCTACAACGACGCCCAACCGATCACCCTCCGACTCCACCAGTTGAACCTGCTTCCCGGTATCGGGAAGAAACTGCGAAACCACGTGCTGGAAACGCGAAAGCAGAAGCCGTTCGAGAGCTTCGACGACCTCGAAGACCGCGTTTCGGGGCTTCACAACCCGAAGGACGTCCTCGTCGAGCGGATCCTCGAAGAGATCCGTTCGGACGATCTGAAATACCGAACGTTCGCCCGTCACGACTGACGGGTGTTACGTTTCTTCCGCGTATCGTTTCCGTGCGCATTTCCGGAGCGACTCCCAGTCGCAACTCGGTGGGTTTACGCCACTCGCTCCGGTAGGAGGGGGCAACGATGGAACGCTCGCCACCCGAGGAACCCGGACGGAGAGACCCCGATGCGCTGATTCGACGCGCAGGCGCGCGGGGGAACCCGAACCGTGACCAGCACTTCCTCGTGGACGACCGAGTCGTCGATAGAATACCGACGTATGCCGAGGAGATGCGTCTCGACCACGTGCTCGAAATCGGTGGCGGACCGGGCGTCCTCACCGACCGCCTGCTCGCGGTCGCCGACCGCGTGACGGTCGTGGAACGCGACCCGAAATTCGCCGACTTCCTCCGCCGCGAATTTCGAGACGAACGTGACGCGGGTCGCCTGACTGTCGTGGAGGGCGACGCGCTGTCCGTCGAACTCCCCGACTTTTCGGCGTGTATCGCCAACCTCCCGTACGGGATTTCGAGCGAGATCGCGTTTCGATTGCTCCCGCTCGGCAAACCCACGATACTCATGTTCCAGAAGGAGTTCGCCGAGCGCATGGCCGCCGAGGCCGGAAGCGACGAGTACGGCAGGCTGTCGGTGACGGCACAGCACTACGCCGACGTGGCGGTCGTAGAAACCGTCCCGCGCGAGGCCTTCGCGCCGCAACCCGAAGTCGAGAGCGCGATCGTTCGGACGACCCCCAGGGACCCGGAGTACGAGGTGGACGACGAGGCGTTCTTCCTCGACTTCGTGAAGGCAGTCTTCACCCAGCGTCGGAAGACGATTCGCAACGGGATCAGGAACACGGCCCACATCTCGGGGCTGGACGACCCGGACGCCGTCGTGGACGCGCTCGAATCCCCGGACGACGAGGTGTTGGGTGAGGACATCCTTCGAAAACGCGCCGGAAAGGTCACGCCCGCTCAGTTCGCGGCGATGGCGAGCGTGGCCGACGAGTACGGACGGAGTGGTGGTTGATGGCGGGGATGATCGACTGGTTCAGTGGCTTCGTGGGGATAGACGCACGCGTCTTCATCACGGCGTTCGTCCTCATCGCGCTACTCGCCGGAATCGCCGTGGCGTGGCGCGGTCGACGGGAACTACAGAAGACGCTCCCGAACGCGTTGGTTAACGTCATCGTAACCGCATCGTTCGTCGTCTTCGCCGCGTTGGCGGTGCTGACGCTGATGTTCGCGTGGGATTACGTCCACTCGACGTTATTATTCTTCTCGGGTGAGGACTTGGAGAAGTACCTGAACTCGAAGACCGCGGCTAGACTTCTCCTCTCGATAGTCGCCCTCGTCGTCGCCTACGTCGTCGTGGGAGTCGTCCGGGAGGCCGTCGACCGACTCACCAGACACCGGGATGCCATCTCGCGCCACCAAGCCCAAATACTGCATCGGCTCACGCAGGTAACGGTGTACGTCACCGCCGTTGCGACCATCCTCGGAATTTGGGGTCAGCACCTGACGGGAATCCTCGTCGGTGCGGGGTTCCTCGGAATCGTCGTCGGGATGGCCGCTCGGCAGACCCTCGGGGCGGTGCTGGCAGGGTTCATGCTGATGTTCGCTCGACCGTTCGAAATCGGGGACTGGGTGGAGATCGAGGAGCGAGAGGGAATCGTCACGGACATCTCGATCTTCAACACGCGAATACAGACGTTCGACGGGGAGTACGTCCTGATTCCCAACGACATCGTCGGCGGGAACACCATCATCAACCGGAGTCGGAAGGGACGACTGCGGTTGGAGGTGGATGTCGGCATCGACTACGACGGCGACATCGAACGGGCCACCGAAATCGCGGAGGAAGCCATGGACGAACCGGAGGACGTGCTGGCGGTTCCGTCCCCGCAGGTCGTGACCAAGTCGCTCGGCGACTCCGCCGTCGTCCTCGGCCTTCGGTTCTGGATCGACAAACCCAGCGCGCGCCGGAAGTGGCGGGCGAAGACGACGGTCATCAACACGGTGAAAGCGGCGTTCGACGAGGAGGACATCAAGATACCGTACCCGCAGCGCGAACTGTCGGGGCGTGCGGAGACGAACGGCTTTCGGGTCGCTCGCGGGCGGGAACGTGAACTCGGGGCGACGACGGACGGCGGCGAGGCGACCGACGGTGGAACGGCGGCGGACGACGGAGGGAACGACTCGGCGGACGGGGATGGTGACGAACGATGACTGATCTGGCGGAACGACGCGGCGAGGAAACGCAGGTGTATCAACCGGCCGAGGACTCCCATCTGCTCGCGGCGGTCGCGGCCGAGGGGATAACGGCGGACGAGTTGGTTCTGGAGGTCGGCACGGGATCGGGATACGTCTCGGAGTACGTGGCCGATGAGACGGGTGCCCGCGTCGTGGGAGCGGACGTGAATCCTCACGCGTGCGAGCGCGCATGCGAGAGAGGGATCGAAGCGGTACGGGCGGATTTGGTGTCGCCGTTCCGCGACGGTGCATTCGATGCCGTGCTGTTCAACCCGCCGTATCTCCCGACCGACCCGGAGGACGAACGCGACGACTGGATGGAGAAGGCGCTCTCCGGCGGCGAATCCGGACGGGAAGTCATCGAC
>NZ_JBAWAC010000100.1:0-2172 GCF_049589095.1 Haladaptatus sp.
CTCAACTCCTCGTGGACGGTGCGGGTCAACCGGGACGATTTACTCGAGATACAGGTCGACGGAACGGACGGAAGCGCCGTTGCGGGGTTGCGGGACTATAAGACACAGCACCACGCCAACACGCCCAAACCGGAGTGGAATCCCGATACACCGACCGAACACGACTTCTACGACGACTGGACGTCCGTTCCCAACAACCAAACGTTCGAGAACGCGTTCAAACGGCAGTGGGAGATGTTCATTCGACACGTCGTCGAGGACGAACCGTTCCCGTGGGACTTCCGTGCGGGTGTCAAGGGCGTCCAACTGACCGAAGCGAGCCATCAGTCCTGGAAGGAAGGTCGTCGGGTTTCCGTGGACGAACTGACTATCTAACGAACGCAGCGCAGCCGGTCGGTCACCGAACGTCCGAACGACGTCGCGAACGTCACCCACGGTCGCCGATGCGGTCCCCGCTATTTTTCGTCACGATCCGACGTGCCGTGGGCAGATGTTTCGTGTGGCGACGGTTCGGTGAACTCCCCCGATTTGAAGCGGATCGGGGCGGGTTCTTCGACGACTCGGAGGTCGTCCCGATCCCTCGCTTCCTCGACCAGCGCCGTCGAAGCGTAGAGCCGATGGAGACGCATCGTATCGGTTGCGCGGAGGACTCGGACGGTCGTCGGATCGACGACACCGATCGTCGAGAGTGCCGCGACGAGTCCGGCGCGATCGGTTTCGACGGCCGGCGGAAGGCGGACGCCGCGGGTGGTACTCGCGGTCAACGCGTTGATGAGCGTCGTCGGCATGTCGATCTCCGTGAGGAGGTTCTCGTGTATGAAATCGGCCGAACCGACACCCATGGCATTGCCGTGAGTCGTTTCCGTCGCCGACCGCGTGTATATTCGCTTGATATCGGGCGTCTCCGGTTCCGGTTCCTGGATTGCGAAGGGACGACGACCGATGACGTTCGTGTCCATTCCCTGTCCGCTGATGTCCTTTCCTTGCTGATCCAGGATCAGAACGTCGAGCTCCGGAAACGGAACCGTTGGCATGATGTCGTACGCCGTTTCGAGGAGTTCGGCTTCGCGGTCGAGGAAACCTTCCGGTGGAATTCCCTCGATCATGGCCGTATCGTCGTGCTGGTCTTCCAGGATCGCGACGCCTCCGACGACGGGGAGTTTCGCGAGTAACTGGGCAGTGATTTCGGGAATCATGTCCCGCAACGACCAGTTGACGGCCCAGTCGTGAGCGATTTTCGCACCGCGCTGTTTCCCCATTCCGATGACGAGCATCTTCGACAGGCCGCTTTCGACGTCCCCGCTGAAGTCCGTGTGCGGTTTGATCCGATTGATCGGGACGATGGCATCGGCGTTCGCCGCGTTGGCGTCGGCGACGACCGGGACGTCCCGCTCGTCGGTGCGACCGACCTCGATGACCTCCATGCTCGATCGGATCTCACAGCCGATTACGGACTCGGTCACGCCGAGTTCGGCCAGCATCTCGCGTTGACCCGCCCCGGTCGCGCCGCCGTGGCTCCCCATCGCCGGGAAAACGAACGGTTTGTATCCGCGATCCTTCGCTTCGGCGACGACGCCGGTGACGATGTCGGAAAGGTTCGCGATACCGCGACTCCCGACGCCGAGTGCGATCTCACTTCCGGCCGGCAGATCACCGATCGGAAGCGAAGCGAATACGCGTGAGGCGCGGGCGGCGATGTCTGCCTCCGGAATGGGATCGGTCTCCCATACCTGCTCTATGATTCCCATCTCCGGGAGCGGTGTCTCGCCGCACGCTTCGAGGATCGACTGTTCCGGGACGGCGAGTGAACCGCGTGTTCGATTCGAATCCATACCGTAACGCTAGGCCGGTCTTTTGATAAGTATAACCCACGCCAGCGAGCGACTCGAATCGGGAGGAATCACACCGAACGGTCGTATTCAGCTCAACATTTAAGTAGGAGAAAGGAAGATAGCCGATCGATGCAATTCGTTCGCTACAACGGCGGTTCAGGTCCCACCATGGGTATCAAGGAAGGGTCGAAGATTTACTCCGTCGCCGATCTCCCGGCGGGAGAGCCATCGTTCGAAGACCTCACCAATCGACGGTATCTCGATCGAGTACGGGACGGGGTTCGGAACGGGGCGCTCTCCCACAGGGACGAGGGTGACGTGGACCTGCTCGCACCGGTCC
>NZ_JBAWAC010000101.1:0-1929 GCF_049589095.1 Haladaptatus sp.
TACCATGAGCGAACGACCGTTCACCGACCTACCGGAGAGCGACGAGGAGTGGCGCGAACGACTGACCGACGAGGAGTACCGCGTCCTCCGCGAGCAGGGTACCGAACGCCCCCATACCGGCGAACACCTCGATAGAACGGACGACGGTACCTACGTCTGTGCCGGGTGCGGCGCGGAGTTGTTCGATTCGGACACGAAGTACGACTCACACTGCGGTTGGCCGAGTTTCTACGACGTACCCAAGGACAACGTCGAGACGCGACAGGACACCAGCCAGGGAATGGTCCGTACCGAAGTCGTCTGTGCGAACTGCGGCGGCCACCTCGGCCACGTCTTCGACGACGGCCCGGAACCGACCGGCAAACGCTACTGCATCAACAGCGTCTCTCTCGACTTCGCCGACGAGTAAGGTTCGACGGACTCGCGTAGCTTTTTATCAGCCCCAATCCGATTCTCACCCATGCTGCTCGTACTGGAGAACGAGGTGAACCCGGACTATCGTTACTTCGTCCGCGCGATGGAGTCGTTACTGCCGGATCACGAGGTGTACGACTACGTGACGGCGGGCGGGCGGCCGTCCCTGTCGGGCGTCGACGGCGTCATCGTCGCCGGGAGCACGGCGGGGGTGTACGAGCGCGACGAGTACCCGTGGATGGAGGAAGAGGCCGAACTAGTCCGCGAACTGATCGAACAGGAAATTCCGACGCTCGGGATTTGCTTCGGCCACCAGTTGGTGAACGACGCCCTCGGCGGGGCGGTCGAACATCGCGGCCTCACGAACCGACTCGTTCGGGCCGAGTTGGCGGACGACCCGCTGTTCGAGGGCGTTTCGTCGGTCGTTCCGGCGGTACACGGCGACCACGTGGTCGAACTGGGTGCCGGAATGGAGGTCATCGGCTCGACGGCGTACAACGAGTATTTCGCCAGCCGTCATCGGGACGCACCGCTGTGGACGACGCAGTTCCACCCGGAGTTCACGGACGAGTTGCTCCCACGAATCGCGGAGGACTTCGGCTGGCAGGAGAACGAGTTGTCGTTTGCGGACGCGAGCGGGGAACGGGTGCTCGAAAACTTCGCGAGATTGGTGGACGACGGATAGGGCGACTCGACTCCCTCCTTCGACGATTACTCCGAGTTCCGTCGCTTCCTGGCCGCCGCGCGTGCCGATGGCTCGTGGTCCTTGTGCCAAACCGGGACGTCGTTGATGTGCCAGTACCGTACGTCCTCGCCCTCGTGGGAGACCCGGAGTTCGCCGCCCGTGACGGAACAGATGTAGGAGTGACGAACCAGACAGTGCGGGCCGTGCTCTCCGGGTTTTCTCGTGTGAATTCCAGCTAGTTCGTCCACTTCGACCGTGAGACCCGTCTCCTCTCGCGTTTCCCGAACGGCGGTTTCCGCCGGTGATTCGTCGGGGTCGGTGTACCCGCACGGAAAGCACCACGTTCCGTCGTCCGTTCGCTTTTGGAGGAGAAGCCGTCCGTCCGAATCGAAGATGACGGCCTCCGCACACACCTTCGGCGTGACGTAGCCGACCTCCTCGGCGAACCGCTGTCGGACTTCCTCCGACGGCAGGTCGTACGACCGACCGTACCACTCGCTTACGAGGGTCAAAATCCGCTCGTAGCGCTCCTCGTCGTACGGGTCGTCCGCGTATTCGAGGCCCACTTGTGCCATGATCCGGAGTTCGTCGAGGAGGGACGTGAGGTCGTCCTCCGCCGCTTCAGCCATCGAACTCTCCGTTGTTCGTGCGATTGCGTGCCATAATCGTCTTATGAAAGAGGTTGAATCAATATCAATCAATGGGTCGATAGGGTGATCGAAACGTGCTGCGGGAGAAACGTGGGACAAGAAAGACGGTGAACGGGAAAGACAGTGTGCAGGAAAGACGATGAGCGGACGAGCGGCTTACTTCGCCGTGCTGACGATTTT
>NZ_JBAWAC010000102.1:0-2062 GCF_049589095.1 Haladaptatus sp.
CACCGTTTTCTCCGACTCCCGACTTTGAACATCGCTCACCGCTTCAGTCCCCGATCCCGTGTCCGATTTCCGACGTGAGAAACCGGCGACATACACATACGTTCTTATGTTCCCGCCGTCTCGAAACGAACAAATGGAGATACCTGACGAGTTGCTCTGCGTTTTCAGTGCACAAATCGAAGAACGAAACGGCGCGTATCATCTCACGCTTCCCGAGCGGGAACTGGATAACGGCGTCTTGGACGATGACGAAACGTATCGTGTCGCACTGCTCGGGTCCGATTCGGAGCGCACGAAAACGGCAGCGACGACAAGCCCTCAGGAGTCGACCCCCGAACCAACCGAGAGCCACCAACACACCTCGCCGCCGGTCGAAGTCGGGGACCGTCGAACCGTCGAAATCGAAGGCATCGGTGAGAAGGGCGATGGCATCGCTCGCGTCGAACGCGGTTACGTCATCATCGTTCCCGACACGGAGAAACGTGACCGGGTGACGATCGAGATCACCAAAGTGAGCGAGAACGTCGCATTCAGCGAAGTCGTCGAGCGGAAGCAGTACTACGAGTAGCTTCTTCGACTCGCTTTCGGATGCCGAAAGTTCTGTCTAAATGATCTTTTTTATAGGTATGTATTGTACACTATCGTTTGTTGGGTAAATATATTCTGGACATTCCATGAGCAACTGTCTATCTGACGTGAAAACGAAAACGTCCCTACAGAAATATCGGCATAACCATTCATTTTGTAAACCTTTATATCCCCTGTCTACTCCTATGGGGATGCTACTCATAATCATGGAAAAAGATAGCATGACGGATTCTCGATCGATTCCGGACAAAATAAAGCGACGGCGTCTCCTTCAGGGAGTCGGAGCAGTCGGTATCGCCTCGCTCGCCGGTTGTACCGGTGGCTCGAACGACAACCCGTCTGGCGGTGATGGTGGTGGCGGTGACAACACCAGCGATGGCGGAAGCGGATCTCAGTCGGGGAACAAAAACAGCAAGCTGACTCTCTCATTAGTGAAAAGCCCGCTGGAATTCGACCCCATCGTTCTCAACGACGTTCCCTCGGCGGAGGTGTCGGACCGCATCTTCGAGGGATTGTACACGTACGACGCCGGAATCAACCAGGTTCCACAGTTGGCGACCGACAAGCCGGAGGTCAAGAACGACGGGAAGACGTACGTCGTGAAACTCAATACGGACGCCAAATTCCAGAACGGCGACCCCGTCACGGCCGAGGACGTGAAGTACTCCTTCGAGGCACCCGTCAAGGAGGAGACGGAGAACGCGGCGGAACTCAACATGATCGATTCCGTGAAGGCTGTCGACGATCACACGGTTCAGTTCGATCTGAAGTATCCGTACGGTCCGTTCATGAACACCCTGACGTGGTCCATCGTCCCCAAGAAGGTCAGGGAAAAGAGCAAAAAAGATTTCAACAAGAAGATGCCCGTCGGCTCCGGACCGTTCAAGTTCGATAGCTGGCAGGAAGGGAAATCCGTCAAGATCTCCCGGTGGGACGACTACTGGGGCGATCTCACCCCGAACCTCGCAAAGGTTCACTACACACCGATCGAGGAGCCGACGACGCGCTTGACGAGCCTTCAAACGGGCGAGAGCGACGTCATCGAGGAAATCCCGCCGAAGCTCTGGCAGCAGGTCAAGGGCATGGGTGATGCGTCCATCGTGGCGACCAAGGCGTTGGGCTACTACTACCTCGCTTTCAACTGTAAGAAGGGGCCGACGACCAACCCGAAGGTTCGGGAAGCCATCGACTACTGTTTCGACATGGATCAGGCCATCTCGAACTTCGTCGAGCCGACCGGCGTGCGCCAGTACAGTCCGCTGCCGGAACAGATCACGAAGAAGTGGGACTTCCCGCTCGACAAGTGGAAGAAGATCTCCCACGGCAAGGACATCGACAAGGCGAAACAGCTGTTCGACGACGCGGACGAAGTTCCGAACAATTGGACCGCCAAGATCATCGTTCCCCCGGACGACAAGCGCGAACAGCTCGGTATCACGGTCGCGAACGGGATGAAACAGGCCGGGTACAACGC
>NZ_JBAWAC010000103.1:0-17805 GCF_049589095.1 Haladaptatus sp.
GGTGAGCGCACCCGATGGCCAGCATCTCGACTTGCTCGGCTACGGCGTCTATCCGACACCGGAACTCGCCGACGAACTGGAGCGCCTGCAAGCCGACCGTAAGGAACGCGGACAGGCCATCATCGACCGCGTCGAAGACCGACTCGATATCGACCTCGGACTCGAATCGCGCGAGGGGCTTGGACGACCGCACATCGCTCGCGCCATCGAAGCACACCCGGAGACCGAGTACGACTTTTCCGACGCGTTCGACGAACTCGTCGGCGCTGGCGGACCGTGCTACGTCGCCCGGGATGTGCCGACGTTCGAGCGCGGCGTCGAACTGCTCTCGGACGCGAGCGGCCTCGTCGGCTTGGCCCACCCGTATCGGTACGACGACCCCACTTCGGCGCTCGCCCTCACCAGCGAACTGGATGCCGTCGAGCGATACTATCCCTACGGACGCGAGGTGGATACGCGACCGCTGGAGCGGGCGATTGCCGACCACAACTTGGTGCCGACTGGAGGAAGCGACGCCCACGGGGAAGTGCTCGGAAAAGCCGGACTCTCGAAGGCGGAATACCGTCACTTCAGAAGCGCGGTCACGCTTTGAGCGGTCGTTCACAAACGGTGGGTTGACTTGTGTGGGGAACGTAATCACGGCCATGCGGTGTCATTACTGTGACCGAGAAGCGACGTTCGCACCCGAAGTGGATGGCGTCCAGGTCGGCCTCTGTGATGCCCACTTCCGGGAGCAGTTCGAATCACTCTCGGATTCGGAGATGATGGAGAAGTTGCGGAACCAACTGGACATCGACGGGACCGATAGGGACTAGTTTTCGATTTTCGAGGTGAACAGCAGTTCGTCGTAGCGATAGAGGGATGCGGAGTCGAGCGTCGCGAGCGCATCGGTAGCCGAATCGGGCGACACACGGACACGGACGGTTCGGATACCGTCCCTGAAGAGATACGAGAGTCCGGTTCGAAGCGGGGCCGTCAAGTCGGATTCGTCGACCGCAACGGGGTGGGAGAGCGCATCCTCCTCCGCGGAAAGGACCAAGGACGCGCCACCACCGCTCATCGTGTAGATCGTGAGCGTGTCCCCCTCGTGTTCCGTGCCGAGAACGTCGACCGGCTCGAACGGGGATTCCGATTCGTCGAGATCGAGGTCGAGAACGTCGTCCGATTTTCGCCTCACCGTCGGACTCACGGTTGCCACCTACCAAATAAGTGGGGAGGGCTTCGAGGATTCATACAGGCCATTTACGGCCGATATATAAATAGACAGTGGATAACACAAAGAAGAACTTTCGTTTCTTCAGGCGCGGCCAGCGTCCACGTCGATGGCATCGACGGGGCACACGTCAACACAGAGCATGCAGTCGATGCACTGCGCTTCGTTGGCCGGGTCTGCTTTCTCTTCGCTCTCCGGGTGGCCCGGCGTGTCGGTCCATTCGAACACGTCGACCGGACAGTCTTCGAGACACGCCCCGTCGGCGATACAGAGGTCGAAGTCGACTGCGACGTGAGTACCGTGGATACCGAGCGTTTCCGGTTCGTCCACCGGACCCCATACGTCGTGGCCCTCGTGTTCGTCTACTTTTTCGCGGTTTTCGTGGAATTGTGGGTCGATAGCCATCAGTGTTTCACCTACACGGGTAAACGCGAAAGGAGTATTTAAAACCAAGTACTTTACTTAAAGGTTTGCTCCCCCTTCATTTTTTAGGTTAGGCTAAAAACTGGCCGGAGAGGCTCCGAACAGCGAGAGTAGGAATTTCAGCGTGCGATGGGTTTAAATACCACAACGAGTCGGTGGGAGGTTTTACGGTATCACCGACGAAGAAACGCGCATGGAGAAAGTCCACGTCGAGGACGTAGCGGGACAGATGAGCGCGGCGGACGTTCGACGGCCGGTTTCGAAGGCGCTCGGAACGGAGGACATGGCCATCAACTACTACGAACTCGCACCGGGCGACAGTTTCGCGTTCGGGTATCACGCACACGACGACCAGGAGGAGGTCTTCTACATCCAGTCCGGCACCGCGACGTTCGAAACCGAAGACGGCGACGTGGTCGTCGGAGCGGGCGAAGCGATTCGCTTCGCGCGCGGCGAGTTCCAACGTGGCGTCAACGAGGGTGACGACCGCGTCGTCGCCCTCGCGCTTGGCGCGCCGCGCGACACCGAAAACGTGGAGATGTATCGCGACTGTCCGGAGTGTGGCGAACAGACGCAGAACGAGATAGAGATGGTCGACGACAAAGAAGCGCTCGTCACCATCTGTTCGGACTGCGGCGCGGAAACCGGTCGATTTTACTGATCAATTGGGTAGTTGATTCTTCGGGAATGTATTCATAAAGCAGGACAAGAAAGGACGATAGACGAATGGCTACACAACGAGAAGCGTTCAGTGTCTTCGTCGCCCTCCAATTCGTCGTCTCCGCGGTACTGCTCGTTTTGCTCCCGCTGAATGTCGTCGCGCCGATCATCCCGCTCTTTCTCGTGTTCTCGTTCGGTCTGTACAAATACCGTTCATGAATCGTGGGGGTGGAACGTTTTACGGTGGGGTTCCACCGGAAACGGTGGCCTTCGCCCATCGGAATCCGGTTGCAAACGAAACACAACCGACGGGAAACCCCGGTGTAACTTTTCCACCGGAAACGGGGGGGGTTCGTCACGGACTCACAAACCCCACCCCTGCGGGCGAAAACGACGGGCAAAAAGGGCAGTTTTCGAGGAGGGAGAATCGGCGAACGACAGGCGTCAGACACGCGATTTTGTGGGTTTTTGCTACCCCACAGTTTCCGGTGGAACGGGGGAAGCGGAGGACGTCGAAAGTTCTGTTCGAGAGCGAAATCGTGGACTGATATCGACGCGAAAACGATGACGGATCGGGAGGGGCGACGATGGGGCAAGGGAACGGCGACGGAGCGAAAGGAGGTAACGACGGAGCGAAAGTAGTGACGGAGCGAAATGGAGCGACGACGAAACGGAAGTGACGCCTACCCCACCCTCGCTTCCGCGATACGGACCTTTTTCGCTCCCGCGTCCTTCTCCGAGTTCGTGATAGAGATTCCATCGCCTGGGTTGGGAACGTCTCAAAACAAGGATCCCGAGCAGTGTGCCGAGACGATCCGGACGGCGCTCGACGTCGGTTACCGACACATCGACACCGCGCAGATGTACGAGAACGAGGCGGGGGTCGGCGACGGAATCGCCCGTTCGGACGTACCCCGCGAGGATATCTTCCTTGCCACGAAGGTCCTCCCAGCCAACCTCGCGTACGACGACGTGTTTTCGAGCGTGGACGAAAGCCTCGACAAGCTCGGGACGGAGTACGTCGATCTGCTGTACGTCCACTGGCCGATGGATGCCTACGACGCGGGGGATACGCTCCCTGCGTTCGACGAACTGTACGAGGATGGAACCGCTACCGACATCGCCGTGAGTAACTTCACGCCCGAACTGCTGGACGAGGCCCGTGATCTGCTCGATGCCCCCATCGTCGCCAACCAGGTCGAGATGCATCCGCTGCTCCAACAGGAAGAACTGCGAGCGTACGCGGCGGACCACGACATGACGCTCGTCGCCTACTCGCCGCTCATGCGGGGCGATGTCGGGGACGTCCCCGAACTGCAGGACATCGCCGAAAAGCACGATTCGACGCCGAGCCAAGTCAGCATCGCGTGGTTGCAGGGACTGGGCAACGTCGTACCCATTCCGAAGGCGACCGGTGAGGACCACCTCCGGCAAAACCGCTCCGTCCCCGAACTCGACGCCGAGGACATGGACACTATCGCGGCGATCGACCGTCAAAAGAGAGTTATCGACCCGGACGCGGCCGCGTGGAACTGACTACTGGTTCCAGCGTGTCCACCACGAGCCTTCGTCGTCGCTACCGTGCCACTCGATGGTTATGTCCTGCTCCGAGACGTTCGCCGGGAGTTCGTAGGCGAGCCACCCGGCGAGACTCTCGCCGGAGGCGACGGTTCGGTCGCCGAACTTGTTCACCTTGTACTTCCCATCCTCCTTGGCGATGTGGTCCGTCGGTTTGATCTTCTTCCCTCCTGTATGGAGGACGAACTGATTGCCCATCGGAAGCGTCTGCTTCATTCGGAACTTGTTTTCGGCTTTCACCGTCACGAAGGCCCACTGGCTGCCGTCGCTGGCCTCCACGTCCTCCGACCCACCGCTGTCCGGTTTGTAGCGATAGTGGTCGGTGAGGGTGACATCCTGCACCGTCACGGCGATCTCGTTCGGACTGAGGAACGACTCGCCGAAGGAGAGCGTTTCGCCGACGATATCGATGGAGAACGTCTTCTTCAGTTCCGCGATGTGGTAGTCGACCGTCGCCACGTACGGATACGTGAGCTTGGTGGACCACGTCGTCGTCTTCCCCGGCGCGATCTTGTCGGTTTGGATGTGTCCCATCTGCTGGGACCCCGGCGCGTTGCCTTCGACCGACACCGCGGATTCGAACGCCTTCGAACTGTCACCGACGTTTTTGATGGTGAGTTTGAGCGCAAACTGCTTCCCCATCGTGACCTTCTTCGGTACCTTCGCGGACACGAGTTGGAAGCCGTTGGCGGTGGTGATTCCACCACTGTCGGCGCTCCCGTCGTCGGTGCCGTCCGAAGTCGATTCGGTAGCGTTACCCGACCCGCCCTTCGATTTGTTCTTCGAGCTATCCCCATTCCCGCCGCTGTTCGGTCCGGAACCCGTACACCCCGCCAAGGCCCCCCCAGCGAGTGTCGCTCCGGACGCCGTCAGAAATCTTCTACGGCGCATGGGTAATTTATATACCACCTCCTAAATAAAGACTCGGGTAGGAGTTCGTTTACTGATAAATCAGGTAAGCGTTCGGAACGATAGAGTGTGGATTGCTGACACATGACTCCTAAACGGAGCGGTACTGCGGCCCGTATCTTGTCGCCAGAAATCGTATCCGAGCGACCCTCGAACGGACGTATATGCGAGAACGATCCTCGTCGCCATCGCGACCATCGTCGGCATCAGTCCCTCCGTCGTCGCCTCGACTCGTCTACGACGACGACTGTGGCTTCTGCACGTGGGTCGCCGAATATGCCGACGCACACGGTGAGTTCGAACTCGTCGGCTTCGCCGACCTCACGCCCGACCAGCGCGCCCGCCTCCCACCCAACTTCCAATCGTGCGCGCACCTGCTCACCGACGAGCGGGTGTACTCGTGTGGCGCGGCCATGGAGGAAACTCTCGCCCGACTCGACGACCCGTCGCGCTACGTGGTAGCGATGTTCCGGCACCTCCCCGAATCGACCCGTGAGCAGATTCGTGAGCCGGTGTACCGCTGGGGAGCCGACCACCGAAATTGGTGGGGGAAGCTCCTGAGTCGGTGATAAGAGGGGAGAGACGGGAGAGAAGCACTTTCTCTCTGCTTGCGACAAACGGACTTATTTGATTCTGATTGGTTTCTTGCAGCAGTACGAGGAAGACTTCGAAAGCCCCTACCCGTTCGCGGCCGCTGTGCAGGATATCCGCGCTCTCCGCAATGTGCAGGATATCCGCGCTCTCCGCAACACCCACGCGGATAGAGCCTGCACAGCAACCAAGCGTTGCGCGAACGGGCAGCCCCTTTCAACCCACCCAAACACCGCAACCGTACCCGCCACTGGACCACGCGCCTCCCCAACCGACTCCCTCACTGCGTTCGGTCATCCCTCGCGCAGGCGCACTACCGTGCGCCGTCGCGCGCCGACGACGCAGTGAACGAATGGCGCGGCGGTTTGCCTCCGATGGTGGATGACGAGCGCCAGCGAGGAATCGGCCGAGGAGATCCGTGGGTGGAGGCGGTATTCATGCGTCTCGGCTACTGAAATCGGAGAAAAACGGAACTCCTTGGAGCGCCGTTCGTGACTCGGTTATCGAACTCACAGAAGAGGTAGAAATCCCTCCTGACGGTCGGTGTGTTCGCAGCATCACTTCCGCCCCGTGCTGAGGTTTAAATACCGAGACGGGAGCAACTCAGGACAACAGCCCTAAGCAGGGGGGAAACAGAGACAGAATGATGCCGGACTGGCGGACGATATTCGGACACGACGAGCCCTACGACGAGCAGCGGGACGGTATCGAGACGGCCATCGAAACCGCCCGCGATGACGGCTTTACCGTCATCGAAGGTGCCTGCGGGACTGGCAAGACCATGCTGGCGCTGACGGCCGGACTCGATCTCGTCCGCGACCCGGACAGCCAGTACGAGCGCGTGTTCGTGCTGACGAGCGTGAAACAACAGCTCCGCCAGTTCGAAACCGACCTGAAGACCATCAATTCGAATCTCCCCGACGACTGGAACCCGATTTCGGCGCTCACCCTCGTCGGGAAGGCCGACGTGTGCCCATACAGCCGCGAGAACGCGGGCGACATCGACAGCCAGTCGGTGTACGACCGCTGTGAGGGCCTCCGGGAACGCACCCGAGACCTGACCGGCGAAGGAGGTTCCGTCACGGCCCAAAATCTCGCCTCGCAAGCCAGAACCCAGCAGACGGGACTGGCCGACAGCGGCAAGGGCGGGGCCGCCGCGTCCTACCTCGAAACGGCGGGGGAGCCGACGCCGTACCCGCCGCGGATGCCGGAGTACAACGACGTGGAGTACTGCCCGTTCTACGCGCAGTTCTTGGAGGACATGCCCGAAGATGGCGACCCTATCGAGGCGGTTCCGTTCGATTTCGAGAGCATGGGCCTCATCGAACCCGACGATTTGGTGGCCAACTCGGTGCAATGGGGCACCTGTCCGCACTCGATGATGGGCGCGCTGTTGGGCCACGTCGAGGTCGTCGTCGGAAACTACTACCACGCCTTCGACCCGGTGACGGCGGCGACGTTCACGGGGGCGCTCGTCGACGACTCGACATTCCTCGTCTGCGACGAGGCGCACATGCTGGAACCGCGCGTCCGCGACCTCGTGAGCCAGTCGGTCGGCGATTCGACGCTCCGTGACGCCGAATCCGAGCTCACGCGAGTCATTCAGCCCGTCAAGTTCGACGACGATGATTCGGGACACATGACCGCCGACGCCGACCTCGTCCGGGCGGAGCTCGAAGACGCGAGCGTCACGCTGTTCGAACTGGAGGAGACCCGCGAGTTCATCGGCGAACTGCGCGAGGAGATCGACCGGCGCGTGCGGAACCATCTGGAGCGCGAACACAAGGGGTGGCGGGCGAACATCACCGACCTCCCGGATGAAGAAATTCCGCTCCGTGATCCCACGGTACCACAGCAGGACGAAATTTCGACGTGGGCCGAAAATCGAGGGTACAACGGCGGGACGTGGGCACGTGCGGAGGCCGTTGGGGCGGTCGTCGCCCGCATTCTCAATGAAGCCGAGGACGATGACAGGGAACGCGCCGCGTTGCCCGCCGGGCGTGCGCTGGGAGAGTGGTACCGCAACGACCACGAGAAGTACTTCCGCGAGATCGTCCTCGAACGGACGTGGAACGACCGCGAGCCCAACGACTCGTGGCGACGGGCGTACAACGCCCAACTCGCCATGCAGAACTGCGTCCCGAGCGACGCCATCGGTGAGGAACTCGGGAAGTTCGGCGGCGGGATCCTGATGAGCGCGACGCTCGAACCGATCGAGATTTTCGAGGAAGTGTCCGGACTCGGCCATCTGGAGAAGGACGGGAGACCGATCGTAGAACGGACCTACGGCTTGAACTTCCCCGAATCGAACCGGGAGAGTTTCGCGGTGGACGCACCGAAGTTCACCTACGACAATCGCGGCGCGCCGGGTGACGAGACGGGAACGCGGCAGGTGTACGCCGACGCGATCCGGGATGTGGCACGTTCGCCGGGCAACGTCCTCGTCGGCATGCCGAACTACGCGGAGGCGACGTGGGCCGCCGAGCACTTGCGGAGCACGGTGGACAAGCCAGTGTTGCTGGACGAGAGCAGCGCGGATGAGGCGACCGAGAATCTGAAAGACGAGTTCTTCGGCGGCGAGGCGAAAGTGCTGGTTACGAGCCTACGCGGCACGCTGACCGAGGGCGTCGATTACCGTGGTGACCGACTCCGGGCCGCCGTCGTCTGCGGTGTGCCCATCATCAACACCGCCAGTCCGCGGACGAAAGCGGTTCGAACCGCCTACGAACGACAGTTCGGTGACGGGTTTACCTACGCGCTGACCGTTCCGGCCGTCAGAAAAGCACGGCAGGCGCTGGGGCGAGTCATTCGTGGCTCCGACGAACGGGGAATTCGAGTGCTGGTCGACGGTCGATACGCCCGCGAATCGTGGAACAGCGTCAGGGAGTTCTTCCCGCCCGTCGAACGGGAGGAGTTTCAACCGGTCAGCCCGGACATGCTCTCGTTCGGGTTGGAACGGTTCTGGGACGACGACTGAGATACGGTTCCACAGCACCTGTCGAATCGTGGACCGTCACCGTTCGCCTATCGTCGAACCGATGGCCATGTTCGATCTCCCGGCCGATTCCGTTCGCCGTGGGATGATGGTCAGTCGAAAATTTCCCGACGAGAAACGACGAATAACCGCCGTTTCGGCTGTATAGTTTCGAGTTGTCGAACCGAACGGTCTGGGCGCTTTTTGGTTTCCGGAAGTGTTCCACGTTCGGAGGAATATATGACGGGGACACCGAAATCACAGCGTCGAACGCTACTGAAAGCGGCGGGTGCACTGACCGGAATGGGTGCACTCGGACGGATGGCGATGGCACAGGATACCAGCAGCGACGGGACGACGTACCAAACGAGCACGGTCGAAACGTCGAATCAGACCGGTACGACGAACGGGGGCGGTGGCGGGGGTGGTGGAAATCAACGGACCATCATCCTCGGAGCACGCGTCGGCCACTGGCTCGGGTTGGCACCGAAAGAGATCGAAGGGGGTCGAAATCCGACGCTCGGACTCGTTCCGACCGAGCGGTACAGGATCATTTGGATAAACCTCGACGGAAAGGAACACGAGTTCCAGATACTCGGGCAGAAAAACGGCGAGAACGGGCAGGTGCTCTATCGAACCGGCCGGTCGTCGAAAGCGGGAGAGACACGTATGTTGACGTTCAAGCCGACAGACAGAATCCGGCGGTACCGGTGCCGATTCCACCCGGATAGTATGCGAGGACGGATCAATCGGTCGGGGCAGTTCGGCGGTGGCGGCACGTTCACGACTGGAACGTCCGGGACGAATACGAACACGAACACGAACTACGGAACCTACACGACGAACCGGGGAAGCTACACCACCGGGACGACGGGAACGTATAACACCCATACCACCGGGACGTACAACACATACACGACCGGAACGAACGGCACCGAGACGACGAGGTACTGACCGTCGTTTCACGATGGGAGAACGGAATCGACTTTTTTGGATCGTCTTCGACGGATGAGAGTTCGTCAGCGCTGTTCGACCAGTTCGGTGGACGCGCCGTCGATGACGTGTGCGTCGGCCGGGTCGAACCCGACGCGCACCTGCTCGCCGTCGGGAGCCTCGGGAACGCGGAGTGTGACGGTTTCCCCCATCCAGTCGAGGTGGACGCGGAACGCCTCGCCGAGGAACTCGACGTCCTCGACGGCCGCCGTGAACGAATTTTCGCCGCCGCCCAACCGCAGCGCTTCGGGACGGACACAGAACGTCACAGCGTCGGCCGTCGAACCGGGAAGGAGGAACTCGTGGTCGCGCACGACGACGCGTGAACCGTTCGGGTCTCGTGAGACGGTCTCCCCGTCGAAGACGTTGTTCTCGCCGACGAACTCCGCGACGAAGCGGGATTCCGGTCGGCGGTACACGTCCTGCGGGCGGCCGATCTGTTCGATTCGCCCGTCGTTCATGACGGCCACGCGGTCGCTGATGGCGAGCGCTTCCTCCTGGTCGTGGGTGACGTAGATGGTCGTGATTCCGAGGTCGGACTGAATGCGCGACACTTGGGTTCGCAGGTCGTCGCGCAAACGGGCGTCCAGTGCGCTCATCGGTTCGTCCAGTAGGAGCAACTCGGGTCCGGGCGCGAGTGCACGAGCGAGTGCGACGCGCTGTTGCTGACCGCCCGATAATTCGTCCGGGTCGCGGTCCTCGAAACCCTCCAGTCCGACGAGTTCGAGCAGTTCGAACACTCGCTCGTCACGAGTTCGCGCTCCCGGCGGGTCGCGGAAACGGAGGCCGTAGCCGACGTTTTCCGCGACGCTCATGTGTGGAAACAGCGCGTAGTTCTGGAAGACGAGACCGATGTCGCGGTCCTCGGGCGGGACACCGTCCATGCCGCGGTCGCCGAACCGGACCGCTCCGGCGGTGAGGTCCTCGAACCCGGCGATGGTTCGAAGCGTCGTCGTCTTCCCGCATCCGGACGGGCCGACGAGGGTGAAGAACTCGCCGTCCGCGACCTGAAACGACACGTCGTTCAGGGCCGTGACACCGTCGTACTCCTTTCGAACGCCGGAGAGGGAGACTTCAACCACTCTCCCACCTCCCGCCGAGGCGGTCGATGATGACGAAACTGACGGCGGTGACGAGGAGGAGGATGGTTCCCATCGCCGTCGCTGGACCGAGGGTTTGCTTGCCGAGGAAGCGCTGCACTGCGACGGGCATCGTGTAACTGCTACTGCCCGTGGCAAGAATAACTGTCGAGTCGAACTCGCCGATGCTGATGGCGAAAGCGAACGCCGCCCCGGCGGCCAATCCGACCGCCACGAGCGGGAGTTCGACGTCGATGAGCGTCCGGACGCGGGTCGCGCCGAGCGAGCGGGCGGATTCGACGGTTCGCTGGTCGATTCCGGCGAGCATGGGCGAGACGTTTCGCGTGACGAACGGGTACGCGGCGACGGCGTGGGCCGCGACGATGGCCATCGCGCCGCTCACCTGGATTCGAGTTCCCGCGATGGGAATCCCAAAGACGAGACCTCGGAGCATACCCAACCCGACCATCACGCCGCTCACCGCGAGCGGGGCCATCGCCACCGCTTCCACGATTCGGCTCTTTCGCGCCCGCGTCAGGACGGAGATGACGACGCCCATCGGGAGCGCGACGAACAGGGTTCCGATACCGAACGTGAGCGAGTTACGGACCGCGACGCCGGGTTTCGTCTGGAAGGACGCGCCGGACACCTGCCGCGTCACGAGGAACTGGTAGTAGCGCAGGGTAAAGCCGGACGGGCCGGTGAGGCTTTCGAGGACCGTGCTGACGAGCGGCCCGAGAAACAGCACGAGGACGACGACGAGATACAGTGCGACGCCGGTCCGTTCGAGTCTTTCGACGAAACCGGTATCACCCGAGAAGAGGCGTTTCCGGGCGAGCGGTCTGCTGGCGCGCGAGGCGGCGGCTTGCCGAGCCTCGTACCGAAGATAGGCGTAGGTCAGGGCGAGCGAGAGAGAGGTTTCGAGGATGGCGAGGACGGCCGCCTGTGAGTAGTCGAGGCGCTGGACGAGCGCGTACACCCAGACTTCGACGGTCTGGTACTGGAACCCACCCAGCGCGAGGACGATGGGGAAGGACATGAACGTGAAGATGAACGTGAGAAGTGCGCCCGTGAGAATCGCCGGAAGCAACTGTGGGACGAGCACGTCACGGAACGCCCAGAAGCGACCAGCACCGAGGCTTCGGGCGGTTTCGACTTCGCGCGCATCGACGCTCTCCCACGCCGCGTTCGTCACGCGGGCGACGAGCGGCGCGTTGTAGAAGGCGTGTGCGGCGACGATTGCAGGAAGATTGTACAGGAGGGAGTACGGTCCGAGACCCACGACGCCGACGACATCGTTGAACAACCCGTTCTGCCCGAACATCGCTACGAAGCCGATGGCGACAAGGATGGACGGCATGACGAACGGGAGGATGGTCAGCGAACGAATCGTCCGCCGACCTGGGAACTCGTAACGCGAGAGGATGTACGCACCCGGGAGTCCGAGGGCGACACTCGCAATCGTGGAGAGGAGCGCCTGATACGCCGTAAATCCGAAGATGTCGAAGACGTAGAAGTGGTCGGTCAGTACGTCGAGAAACGCAGAAATGCCGCCCGCGTCGGCGAAGACGATGGCGACGGGATAGTAGAACAGAACGACGAGCAGGGCGCTGGTCACAATCCCGAGAAGTGCGAGTGCGTGTCGTTCGAGCCAGCGCCCGGTATTCATCTACTTGCTCGCAATCTGGCGCGCCCACTCATCAACCCATCCTTCGAGGTTACCCTTGAGTTGATCGTAGGAGTAGGTGATCGGTTCGTCCGGTTCCTTGGCGTACTTGTCGAACTCCTTGCCGAGGTCGGCCCAGTCGGTCGATGGGAACGCGACGTTGAGTTGCGCTATCTTCGACTGGGCTTTCTTCGAGAGCATGAAGTCGAGGAACGCGTCGGCCAGTTTCGGCGAGTCCGTGTCGGCAAACTTCGCCATCCCCTCGGGGTTGGCGTAGCCCTGTCCGTTCAGGAAGCCGATCTGGTGTTTCTTCATGTTCTGACCCTCGCGGTGGGCGTACACTTGGTCGGTGGAGTAGGAGACGACGATGGGCCGCTCGCCGTTGGAGTACGCGGTGTAGGCCGCATCCCACGAGCCGAGGATTTGGGTGTCGTTGTTCGAAAGCCGACTCCAGTAATCGAGATACTTCTTCTCGCCCATCTCGTGGATCGTCCAGAGCAGGAACGCCCGCCCCGTCGCGGCCTGTTGGGCGTTCTCGGTCAGCAGCGTACCCTTGAATTTCGGCTTCGTCAGCGCGTCGAACGAGCCGGGATTATCGACCTTCGTTTCGTCGTACACGAGGCTGACGTAGCCGGTATCGTACGGAACGGCCCGTCCTTTCGGGTCGAAGTTCAGGCTCTTTTTGACGTGACCGTAGTTCGAGAGCGAGTCGGTGACGGGGGTGAACAGCTTTGTCCCGCCCAGTTTCTGGTCGATGGTGATGAGTTGGTCCACGTTGAGACCGACATACACGTCCGCGTCGATATCGACGTGCTGTGCCTTTCGCTGGATGTAGTAGTTGACCTCGCTGTCCGGGGTTTGCCACTTGAGCGTCGCCTTGGGGTATTTCTTTTCGAACTCCTTTTTCAGCCACGCGCCGGGCGACGTGCTCGGCGCGTCCACGAGCGCGCTGTACGTTGCGACGTTCAGCGTGCCGCTGAGTTGGGTCTGTGACGTCGTCTTCGCGGACTTACCGCCGGTCGAACTCGTGGATTCGGAATCCCCGGAACTGCCGGAGTCGTCGGAATTCCCGAGACAGCCAGCCAGACCGGCGAATGCCGTCCCAGTCGCCGCGAGATAGGTTCGTCGTTTCATTACTCGGTTGTTACAGTCGGTGGTACTTAATCAGCGTGATATCTGTGGGCGGAATTGTGAAAAGAGGGGAAATTCGACACCATGAATCAAATAATGCTATATCAAATTGTGGTCGGTGGGCGCGCCGACTTCCGAGGGCGGTAGAGACTCAGGTTCGTACGGCGACCCGTCGACCGCGAACAGTCACAAAACCGTCTCCGCGGATACTTCGAGCAGATCCAAGTTGCTGCTGAAGTAGGTCGCATCGTCGCCGAACCGGTATCGATCGCTCGTCGGTAGATAGCGTCGGGAGAACAGAAAGACGAAGATGGGTGTCCGATGGAAATCGTAGGTGATGACATAGCCGTTGTACTCGTCGGGTTGTGAAATCACCTGTACCCCGTCCGGTGGTTCGTCGAGGATCGTCACCGTGATGAGTGCCGGAAGCTGAGCGACGATTCGAAACGGGACGTTCGGGAAAAAGTCCCGGGTGAACACCAACACGTCCCCCGACGGTTTGGTTCGTTGGGGTAGAACCGAATCGTCTACTCGGGCGCTCCACCGCGGCATCCCCGCTTCGTGTTCGTTGACCATGTATTCCTCCAGCGTACTGAAATCCGTCCGTGATGTCGGTACCGCTACTGGCGGCTCTTCCCCCGTGGACTACGTGAGCGAAAAATGGGTGCTGAACCGCTTTGTTGCCCCCCGATACGACTCGAATCGGCTCGTCTCACCGCAGGTTGGTGCTAAGCAGGTTGAGCGTGCTGCTGAAGACAGACGCGTCACCACTGAACTGTCGGGTGTCGCCCTGGCTTAGGGACACACCTTGTGCGAACATGAACGTGGTTATCTGTCCCTGACCGCCGCCACCGCCGCCAAGCAGGTAGCGGATGATGTAGCCGTTGTAGTTGTCCGGCTGGCTGATCTCGGGGACGTTGCCGCCACCCGGCTTTTCGAGCAGTCGAACGGTCGTCGATTTCTCCAGCGAGTTGACGACGCGGAACTGCACGTTCGGGTGGTAGTCGTAGGTGTACACCAACACGTTTCGGCCCTGTGCCGAGGCGCTCCCGGCACTGCCTAACCCCAACGCGAGCGCGCCTGTCGCGAGCGCGCCTTTCTTCATGAACGAGCGACGTTCTTCCGATTCGACGTTTTCTGCGTCTTGTTGTTCTCTCTCAGTCATCCCTTTTCCCCCCTCCCGGGGTGACAGGCTATAGGCCGGAGCCGAAGATAAATGGGAGCGACCGTTTCGGGTGCCAATGGAAAACTATCCCGGTTAGGTTCTCACGAGCAAGCACCCCTCACTATACGGGCGTCACCGATACCGAGCCGTATTGGGCGTTACAACGACGGCAATGGGCGTTACTGGGATGGAAACTGACACGCATTTCGCTCTTCGTCAGCCATCAGATGTAGGATAAATAGAAAGAATCAGTCCCGTTCGAGTTTCCCGTCGGCCTCCGTCCACTCGGTGAGACTGCCCTCGTAAAAGCCGAGGTCGTCGTAGCCGAGCGAGGAGAGGACGACGTAGGTGTGGCTGATTCGACGGGCGGTGTTGCAGTAGAGGATCACCCGCTTGTCGGGGGTGACGCCGTTGGATTCGAGAATCGAACGGAGTTCGTCCGGTGATTTCAGGCCGCGGGATTCGTCGTCAACGAGGTCGAGCCAATCGACGTTGACGGCGCTCGGGAGATGGCCCTCGGCGAACTCGTCCGGGTCGCGTGTATCGACGAGAACGGCATCCGGGTCGTCGATTGCGGCTTCGACCTCCTCGCGGCCGATGAGCGGGGAGGATTCCGGTTCCCGTACGTCGTAGGAAATGGGAGCGGGAGAGGGAGCGTTGGTCGTCGTTTCGTGGTCGCGTTGCCACGCGCTGAAATCCCCGTCGAGGAGGTGGAGCACTTCGTGTCCGTACAGTTCGGCGGTGACGAGGAATCGCGCCGCGAACACCCCGTGCATGTCGTCGTACGCGACGACGGTATCGTCCTCGCTGATACCGACGTTGCCGAGGAGGTCGGACCACGTCTCGGCACCGGGGAGCATTCCCGCATCGTCCGCATCGGCCGAGCGGAATTCGTCGAACGGGATGTTCACCGCACCGGGCAGGTGACCGATTCCCTCGTATTCCCACGCGTCGCGGACGTCCACGATGTGGATATCGCCCAGTCGCTCGGCGAGCCAATCGGCGGAGACGACGACGTTCTCGTTCATTATCCCTCGATACCGACGCCAGCGTCTTAGCCCTCCGGGTTCCGTCGAAACCGACATTCGACTGGAGGTGCCGGAAGATTTTGCCGGTTGTCAGGTGCCGCTCATGCGCGATGGGCCACGGATAGCGGCAAAACGGGGATTCCCCCGCGAGATACCGGGGATTCTTGCCGGGAGGCTCGACAGAAGGCGGAACCTTCCGGCAGTAACAAGAATATAACCCGAGCGTAGAAAGGGGAACGTGCATGAGCAACAGTGACTACGCCAAGGACGTACTCGTCAGCGCGGACTGGGTGGAAGACCACCTCGACGAGTTCCAGAGCGACGATACCGATTACCGACTCGTAGAGGTCGACGTTGATACGGAAGCCTACGACGACGCCCACGCGCCGGGCGCAGTCGGCTTCAACTGGGAGACACAGCTCCAGGACCAGACCACGCGTGATATCCTCGAAAAGGACGATTTCGAGGACCTCCTCGGCAGTCACGGCATCGAGGACGACACCACCGTCGTCCTCTACGGGGACAACTCCAACTGGTTCGCGGCCTACACCTACTGGCAGTTCAAGTACTACGGCCACGAGAACGTGAAGCTCCTCGACGGTGGCCGCGACTACTGGCTCGAAAACGGCTATCCGACGACCGACGAGGTCCCATCGTACCCCGAAGTCGAGTACGATGCTCGTGGCCCATTCGAGGGCATCCGCGCCTACCGCGACGACGTGGAGAAGGCCATCGACCGCGGCGTCCCGCTCGTAGACGTTCGCTCGCCCGAGGAGTACAGCGGCGAAATCCTCGCGCCCCCAGGACTCCAGGAGACGGCCCAGCGCGGCGGCCACGTCCCCGGCGCATCGAACATCTCGTGGGCAGCCACCGTGAACGACGACGGGACGTTCAAATCCGCCGACGAACTCAGTGACCTGTACGAGAGCGAAGGCGTCACGAACGACCAAGAGGTCGTCGCCTATTGCCGTATCGGCGAGCGCTCGTCCATCGCGTGGTTCGCACTCTCGGAACTGCTCGGCTATGACAACGTCGTCAACTACGACGGGTCGTGGACCGAATGGGGCAACCTTGTGGATGCGCCCATCGAGACTGGCAACTGAGTCGGCCACCAACGACACACGTTTTCTTCGGACGACCCAAGCCCGACAGTCACGTCTCAGACGGTCGAAAGCTCCCCACCGCTCCCGAGCGCTATTGAGAACAACTAGCAGGGGTTATTGAGAGCGGGCCGAATCTCAATAGTACGGCGTCGTCGGGACGCCCCCGAGGACAAAATGACAGGACATTTCCATACTGTCGATACACGGTCCGAATCGAAACGGAACGCCGCCGACGAACGGTCGTTCGAACTCGCATCCGTCGTTGTGGAGTACGACGGACAACCGGACAGATGTACGATTTACCCGGAAGAGGCGACCCGCTTCGAACGGATGGCGAGTTGGATAACCGCCGACGCCGACGTGTTCGTCTCGTTGGACGATATGGACTGACCCATTACCGGGGTCGGTGATTACAAGCCACGCGCGTTCGTACCGTGGCGTATGAATTCGGACGAATTCCTCGACGCCGTGCGCAAGGAAAACGAAACCGCCCTCTCCCGTCTGGGGTCATCGAAGTCGCTCTACGCCGCGACCGGTGGGGAGATGGAGCCTGACGAGGTGTTCGATGCCGCCGCGGACTCCGAGTACGCCGCCGCTCAAACGTTCGGCGGATGGGCCGACGATGAGGGAGACGAGGACGCGAGCGAACTGTTCGCCGGCATCGCGGAGGTCGAGAACGGCCACTACGAGCGCGTCTCCGGAAAGGTAGACGATCACGAACCGAACGAGACGCCTGCGTTGCACGAGTATCTCCGTGGATTGGACGACACCATCGAGCGCCTCGGCGGATTCGTCGGGCGCACGCTGGCGAGCGAGAAATCGAAAAAACAGCTGACCGGCTTCTTTACCGGAAAGGCCGACCCGAAGACGGCCCAGTTGTTCCGCGATTTGAACGGTGACCTCGACGAGCAGTTGGACGACACGCTCGCGCTGTTAGACGAACGCTGTGATTCGGACGAGGAGTGGGAAACCGCAAAAGAGGCAGCAAAAGACGCAATTACGGCGGCCTACGACGAGTACACCGAGTCGCTGGAGTCGATGGGTGTCAATCCGAAGCCGGTCTGCTGAGTGGGAAAATAGATCTTTTCAAACGCCGCTGACAGTCTCACGGTGTGCTTCGACGTGGTCGTACGCGCTCTGGATACGCTCGGCGGTGTCTTCGTCTGCGTCCTCCTTGAGTTCCGAGAGGGCGTGCATGATTCGGGCGAGTCGGCCGTGGTCCGGACCCTGGTCGGCCTGAGCGAGCGACTGAAGCGTGTCGGCCTGTGATTCGAGGCGTTCTTTGACCTCGC
>NZ_JBAWAC010000104.1:0-8260 GCF_049589095.1 Haladaptatus sp.
AACTGTTTCTGGATGCACGACCCGAACGCCGACTGGAACGTCCGGGAAACGTTCTACGACGGATACCGGGAACGGCGAAACGTGGACAGCACCTTCGAGCGAAACGAACCGCTCTACCGGGTGGAGACGCTCGCCAACATCGTCGCGGCACTGCTCGACATGGACGAACTATCGGAGTACGAAACGGGGTTCTACGCCGAGCAGATTCGGGAGGCGGTCGAGGGGGCCGAACGGACGGTACGGTAACGGGCAAATCGGTACTGACGGTACGGTAACGGACGGAAGCGCAGAAACGGGGGACAGAGTTTTACCCCTAGTTATTGCATGCTCTGTGGATGCGGGTTCGGGAGTTTCCGGTCTTGGGGGAGGCCGACCGATCGGTCGTCGACAGACTTGCGTGCGGGATTGGAGAACCGGCGGCGACAGTACTGGCGTATCTGTTGTGCCGAAGGGAGGAGTTCACGACGGAACCGGCGTCGCTGCTCGCGGTTCGGATCGGAACCGGATCGAATCGAAAGGCGGTGCGGAACGCACTGGCCGAACTGACGGAACGCGAACTGATCGAGGCGACCACGGTTCGGGACGAGACACCCGGTAGACCGGCGACGAGGTGGCGTGCGACCGGAAGCGTCGAGGAGACGGTCGAAGCCGTGTACGACGAGCACGCCAACGAGTTGCTCGCGCGGGCAGGAGCGTTCCCCGAACCGAACGCCGCCGCCGAGGTTGACTCGACGGTTTCGGACCCACCGATTTCACACGCCACGAACGCGTCGGTCTCGCTCGCGCTGAACTGGCGGCCAAACGGTCTCCACGCGCCGCTGTTCGTCGCGGACGAGACGGGACTGTACGAAAAACGGGGGCTGTCCGTTCGGTTCGACGTTCACGACGGGTCGCGGGCCGCGCTCGACGGGATCGTCTCGGAGACTGCCGACGTTGCGGTCAGCGGCGCGGCGACCGTCCTTCGGGCGCGAGCGGAGGGCGAGGAAATCGTCCCGGTCGCCCTGCTGTTCCAACACGCCATGACGGCCATCTACGGACTGCGAACGACGTTCGACGGTCCATTGGAGCGCGCCGAACAGCTTCGTGGCCTCCGTATCGGAATGCCATCGACCGCCGAGACGGGGCTGCTCGGTCGGTTGTTCCTCTCGCAAGGGGACGTCCTGGACGACGTGGAAATCGTGGACCTCCGTGGTGAGGAGCGTGCCGCACTGCTTTCTGGAGCCGTCGACGCCGTCACGGGTTCGTTTTCCGACCCACGGAAACTACGGGACGGCGGAATCTCGGTCGAGTCGATTCCCGTCGCGGAACGGTTTCCCCTCCCCGGTCCTGCAATCGTAACGAACGAGCAGGACCTCTCGGAACGTGAACCGGAACTGGCCGCGTTCCTCGCGGCGACGACGGCTGGATGGACGACCGCCCGACAAAACCCATCCCGCGTCGAGGAGGCGGTCGAAGCACACGACGATGCCGAACCCAGTTCCCCCAACCGAGAGCGACGGACGTTCGAAGCGGCCGTCGCGGAGTTCGGGACCACCGACGCGGTTCGCAACTTCGGATGGGGGTGGGGGGAAGCAGAGCTATGGAATCGGTTAGCGACCGCGCTCGACGGCGTCGGATCGCTCGGAAGCGAGGGGACCGAGCGATGATAGAATTGGACGAGGTCGGCGTTTCGTTCGGCGACGTAACTGCCCTCGGCGGCATCGACCTCCGGATACCGGACGGCGAGTTCGTCACCATCATCGGCCCGTCCGGTTGCGGAAAAACGACCCTGTTACGAACCGTCAGCGGGCTTCAGACGCCGACGCGCGGGCGGATTCGATTGGACGGACGCTCACCGGACGAAGCGCGAAGCGAGGGGACCATCGGCGTCGTCTTTCAACAGCACACGCTGTTGCCGTGGAAGACGGCCCTCGAAAACGTCGTGTTCCTGCGACGGATGGCGGGAAAGTCGCCGAAGCGTGCCGACGCGCGCGAGTTACTCTCGACGATGGGGCTCGACGGGTTCGAGGGGAACCGTCCGGCCGAACTCTCGGGGGGAATGAAACAGCGCGTGGCCATCGCGCGGGCACTCCACCTCGGTGCGGACGTGCTGCTGATGGACGAACCGTTCGGCGAACTGGACGAACTCACCCGCGAGGAGATGGGAATCGAAGTTCGAGACCTCTGGCGTCGGGAGCGAAAGACCGTGTTGTTCGTCACCCACAGCGTTCCAGAAGCCGTGTTACTCGGGGACCGCTGTGTCGTGATGGGGAACGATCCAGGTCGGATCCGCACGACGTTCGACATCGACCTTCCCCGCCCTCGAGATGGGGGGATTTTCGACGCCGACGCCTATCAGGAACAGGTCGCGACAGTGCGAGCGTCGCTCCACGCCGATCAGTGAACGGAGAGGTCGTCGTCGGTCGTTGCCTCGGTGAACTCCAGTTCGATTTCGAGTTCGTCCTCACGGCCGCCGGTGAACTCCACTTCGACCTCGATGGGTTCGTCGTACTCGAACGGAATTTCCCAGTCGCTCGTCGAAACCGTGAGCTTCGTCCCCGCTTCGATCTGATCGGCGAGTTCGCGGAGGAACGTGGCCGTCTGTTCGCGCGAAAGCTGGACTTCGCGTTCGAAGAAGCCGTCGGTGACTTCCGATGGTTCCGAGTTGCCGTCCGTCGGGAGTTCGACGTTGTCGTCCATACCACGTCCACGACGGGGGGACAATTAAATTATCGTACGCCCGCGGGCAGTTCGTGGTGTGGTTCTTTGGGGGTCGCCGTCGTATCCGGTTCGATGTCACTGCTCGACATGCTCGGGAGCAAACCCCGTCTCGAAATCCTACGGCTTCTCTCGCGCGAACCGATGTACGTCTCCGAACTCGCGGAGGAAGTGGGAATGGACGGGAAGACGGCCGTGCACCACCTGCGGGCGTTGGAGGGGGCGGACCTCATCGAACCATACAGGCAAGGAAATCGAAAGTACTACCGGCTGACGAAGGTCGTCACCCTCCGTGCCGCGCCGTATCCGGAGCGGACGTTCATCGTCCAAGCGAGCGATATCGATGGAGGAACGGCTTGAGAATGAGTCCGGCGGGGAGGTTTATCAACTCGAACGTCGCACGGTAAGAAGTGACGGACGAATACGATGCGGTCGTGTACGACCTCGATGGAACGCTGGTTCGGCTCGCCGTGGATTGGGCCGCCGCTGCAAAGGAGATACAGCCGATAATTCGGGAACATGGCGGCGAAGCGACCGCGAACGATGCGCTTGATTTGTTGCCGGTCGCGAAATCACTCGGTATCGAGGAGAAGATCGAACCGCACCTCGCGGCGGCCGAACGCGCCGGAGCGCGGCAATCCGAACGACTCCCGCTGTTGGAGGAGTTCGCCGACGTGGAACGGCCGGTCGCCATCTGCTCGCTCAACTGTGAAGCGGCGTGCCGTCTCGCGCTGGAGGAGCACGGCGTTCCGAACGGAACCGACGTCATCGTCGGGCGGGACTCGGTCACAGAACGGAAACCACACCCACAACCACTGCTCACCGCCGTGGACCGTCTCGACGCGGTTCCGGAACGAACCCTCTTCGTCGGGGACTCGGACAGTGATGCGGTGACGGCCCGGAAGGCAGGAACCGCATTCCGGAGGGTGTGATCGCTACTTCGTGACCGGCACGTACCCCGATGAAGCGTCGATGATTTCGGATACCGAACCGGCATCGGTGGTCACCGGCATGGAAACGGAATCCAAACCTCGCCGAGCGGGTTCCAACGAACGGCGCAATATCACTCGAAAACGTCTCACGACCCTCGACGATCGATCCTGATTTGACGCCGCAAAAGAAGCATCCAAGGTCGCCAACCCCACACAGTATTGTATATTTATAACAAAACGGCTGCGACGAATGTTCAACACTCACAGCATACGGTTCGAGAAAATTCTACCCGAAGTTACGGATAGAGACTCTATGAATCGGACACTCACCATTTTTGCCGAGTAAACGATTTACCGATCAGTCAGTTGCGAAATTTTGATAAAATATTGGGCTAGATTCGAATAGATGCATCTACGGCTGTATTTTTAGCAGCTCATTGGTGGTTACTGCCACGACAGGAGATTATTCCGCTTCATATGTTTGGTATTTATGAGTGAATGACTACTGTGTATTTTATACAATATTGGTTAGTGGGGTCGATGATCGAACGAGCGGTCGATCGGTCGTTTCGATTCGATCCGGTGCCACCGCTACTGGTCTCGACGATACGGGAAAGCGAGATTATACGAACAGACCTATGTCTGTAACGGCACATGACATCGAGCGATGAACGTCGGTGTCCAGCGCCCCATGAACGGTTCCACATTCGAAAATGCCCACCGAGCGTGGAGTGATGGTCCGTTACATACCATAAGAATTCTGTCTATTGTCCCCTCTCGTAACAGATATCTGATCATTCTGTCCCCCTACTGTCTACTATTTCTCCAATATTACATGAGAATATAAAAATCGTAATATTATAGACATGTATGGTCGTGGCCAGAGCGTGAACAGACGCTGTAACGACCAACTGGAACTCATCTCTTTCGGACGATATGCGGGAACAACGGTGACGCTCGTCTCCGAGCGGCGTGAGAAAGTGCGTGAGAGCTGCTGTTCGAGAGGTGTTTAGTTCGAATCGACGCGGAGGTCGTGGACGTGTTCGCCGACGAAAAGCCGTAGTCGGCCGGTGTCACCGTACCCACTGGGTTCGTGCGCGAACAGTCGGTCGTCGGTGGAGAGCGAGAACGAGACGGTCGTGCGTTCACCGGGGTCGAGTTCGACACGTTCGAACCCCTTCAGTTCGCGCACGGGCGTCACGACCGAACTGAACTCGTCACATGCGAACAACTGGACGACCTCGCTTCCGCGCCGGTCACCCGTGTTTTCGAGCGAAACGTCCACCGTCACCGGTTCGTCGGGACGAATCACGTCGGACGAGACGTCCACGAAGTCGTACTCGATGGTCGTATAGCTCAGCCCGTGACCGAACTCGAACAGCGGGTCGTACGACGGGGGATGTTCGTCCGCGCCGATGGGATGCGGGTGCGGAAGGTAGTTGAAATACGTCGGGAGACAGTCCGCCGACCGAGGCATGGAGACGGGAAGCCGACCGCCGGGTTCGCTCTCGCCGAAGAGCGTCCGAGCGATTCCCTCGCCACCGACGGTTCCGGGATAGTACGCCATCAGTATCGACGGCACGGTGTCCGCGAGCCATTGCACCGCGAGCGGTCGCCCCGTGATGAGCACCGCGACGACTGGCGTCCCAGTCTCCTCGACGGCAGCCACGAGTTCACGCTGTGACTCCGGGAGCGACAACTGTGACCGAGTCGGGAACTCCCCAGTCTCGCTCGTCGTATCCATCGTCGGTCCGAACTCGTGGAGATACCAATCCTCGCCGAGCTCGAGGACGGCGACGTCCGCGTTCGCCGCCGCTCGCGCTGCTGCGTCGATATCGTCCGGTTCGTTGATACCGCTCCCCCGTTCGTGGGTGACGGTGACGTCCTCACCGACGGCATCCCGAATCCCTTCGAGGACGGTGGTGCCCGGCACGCCGTCGGGGTCGTTGCTACTCCACCCGCCCAGTTGGTGGACGATTTCGTCCGCGTTCGGTCCGCCGACGAACACCTCGCCGATATCGTCGGAAAGCGGAAGGAGGTCTCCGTCGTTCTGGAGCAGCGTCAGCGACTTTTCGACCGCCTCCCGGGCGACCCGCTGGTGCTCCGGGGAGCCGAGCAGTTTCTCCGCGGTTTCGGGGTCGACGTACGGGTCCTCGAAGAGGCCGAGTCGGAACTTCGTCGTGAGGATTCGCTCGACGCTTTCGTCGATCAGGTCCTCCGAGAGTTCACCCTCCTCGACGAGTTCGAGGACGTGTTCGGCGTGGTCGGTGCCCGCAACCGACGCGATGTCGAGTCCGGCGAGTCGTGTCTGCAGTGTCGCCTCGATGGGAGAGCCTGCAGTACGGTGTTCCGCGTGGAGTTGATCGACGCCGCCCCAATCGGAGACGAGGAGTCCATCGAATCCCAACCCTTCGCCGAGAAGTTCCTGCAGGTAGCGCTGGGAGCCGTGAACCGGTTCCCCGTCGATCGAGTTGTAACACGGCATGACCGATGCGACGTCGGCATCCAACGCTTCCTCGAACGGGGGAAGAAACACGTCGTGAAGCGTCTTCGACGATATCTCGACCGGTGCGGCGTCTTCGCCGCGAGTCGGGGCACCGTATGCCGGGAAATGCTTCGCCGTTGCGGCGACGGTTTCGGGGCTCGGACCGTCCCCTTGGTATCCCCGTACCTTGCTCGCGGCGAACTTGCCGACGAGATACGGACTCTCGCCGAACGTCTCCCCGACCCGACCCCATCGCTGGTCCCGTGCCACGTCACAGGTCGGGGAGTAGTTTTGCGCGGCCCCCGTCGCCCGCATCTCCGTTCTCGTTACGGTGGCGACGCGTTCGGCGAGGTCGTCGTCCCACGTCGCCGCGAGACCGAGGTTGTTCGGGAACACCGTCGCCTCCTTGATGTAGGCGTGGCCGTGGATAGCGTCGGCACCGAAGAGGAGCGGGATTCCGAGCCGCGTGTTCTCCTTGGCGTGCCGTTGGAGTTCGTTCGCGGCTTCGATGGCCTCAGAAGCGTGTTCGTTCGGCGAACCGCCCCAACCGAACGGCGCGACGGCACCGACGTGATGTGTCTCGATTTCGTCGATGACATCTTCGATTCCGTGTGGCCCATCGTCGAGTGTCCCGATGTACGATCCCGTGAGCTGTCCGACCTTTTCTTCGAGCGTCATCCGACCGATGAGGTCCGTGACTCGCTCTGCTGTCGAGACCGATGTCTCTGGTGGTGAATGGCTTTCTTCTTGCTCCGCCATGGAGTATATTTTTGTGTGACCTGTTAATAACCTTTTCTTAGGATACCATCGGCCGCGTACATCGAGTTCGGTCCCGAACATCCATCCGACGAGGTTCCTCGGGTCGCTACGTGACTACGGACGGTGAGATCCGAGAAATTCCGACACTCACTACCGTCCGGGAATTCCGTCCCAAGACGAGGTGTAATCGATGTCCTCCAGCACGATCCGGACCGCCTCGATATCCTCGTAGACGGCACCCCAACTCCCGATGCTGTACGTTCCGTCCTCGTTCGCCATCTGGACTCGGACGAATCCCGCCAGTTCATCGTACGACGGACGTGTCGTCGAGCGATGCACGGAAGGATACAGTATGTCCGTGACGAGGCCGGTGATCTCGCAGTCCTCGTTACGATCGATCCAGAACCCGTGGACGGTAGCGGTAATGCGTGCGCCGTCGGCTTGGAGGGCGACGGCGTCACGGACGAACTCCTCTAGGGTCATGTAAACGCGTGCGACGTCCGAATCGACGTATACGGTGTCCCAGAGGGACCACAGACAGGTCTGAAAGTACCAGTGGAAGATGAACGAGAGGATGTAATCGTCGATGAGGACGCCGAACGGTCGGTTCGCCCAGTCGTTCGGCGTGAAACACGTCATCGTGCGATCGACGATGGTCAGGAACGGGCCAGGAATATGACACACTCGAAGCTCGGAGAGGGTTTTTTCGAGGTCGATAGCCGTGAGCCAGTCGTCGGACTCACCGTCGGGATACACGGTGACCCGCACCACGACATCGCGTTTGCGTACGTCCTGCAACGCGTTCGTAAGCGCTTCGAACTGCTCGACGGTCACCGAGAGCTGGATGAAACTCTCGGCATCACGGATGAGATCTCGGGCGCGGTCGATGACGGTATCCTCGTGTTTGACCACGCTCACCATGTGTGAACTGAGCGACGGCCGTCGCCACCGGTCCTCGATGGCGTCCGCCGCTTCGTCCATCATCTGGCCACGGGAACGGAGTTTCTGGAGGATCGATACGGGGTCCTTCGGGCGAGCGTGAAGCGTGTCCTGTTCGAGGGTCTCGATGTACCCCTTCTGTTCTAGCGCCCGCAACACGTCGTAGATCTGGGATACCGGGACCGAGCACTGATGTGCCACCTCCACGGCGGATGCCATCCCCTGTTCGAGTAATGTAACGTACGCATCCGACTGATACGCCGTCAACTCCGCTTCCTCGAGGGCTTCCCGAAGCCTGTCATCGTCCATGTCCAATAGACGCGCAGTCCCCACGAATAAATTTTCTCACTGTTTCGGAGGATATTTTCATATGGTTTCGAACGTGATAAACGAATTCGGATTTCGTCTCACGTTCTACAGGACTGGATTTGTATGACGACAGAATCAG
>NZ_JBAWAC010000105.1:0-2141 GCF_049589095.1 Haladaptatus sp.
GCCATGGGCTTCTCGCAGTGAATCGCCTCGACACCGCGTTTGGCACACCCGACGACGATGTCCTCGTGTATCGCGGGTGGAACGGTGATGCTGACGATGTCCGGTTCCACGGTTTCCACCATCTCCACGTACTCCTCGAACACGCCATCTTCCGGGATATCGAACGTCTCCGCGAAGGCGGCGGCGTTCTCCGGGACGATGTCGGCACAGCCGACGAGGCGGCAGTCGTTGTCGTTTCGGTACGCTTCGGCGTGTCGGTAGCCCATGGCGAATCCTTTGACCGTCGGGTTGGCTGGGTCCGGTCCGGTTCCGATGATAGCGACAGTGTATTCACTCATTGAAACATCTAGCGTAACACAGACCAGTGTCATAGTGATTTCCCCCTGATGCGGCGTCGGTCGCCCGATTTTCCGGGCTATGAGTCGCAACTATCCTCTCGTTTTATATACTTCCATTCGTCTATCGCTGGTATGGAACGTGGTGTAGTAGCCATCGATACGACGGACACGCACAGGGACCTCCTCCGCGAAGCGGGAACGTATGCCGCCGCGAGCGACGCCGAACTGGTCGTTCTGGCGTTTCTGGACGAGTCGGAGTACGAAGCCGACGTCGAAACGCTCGAATCCGTCGGGGAAGTCGAGAACGTGAACTACGATACCGGGGCCGTGACGGAGGCGGCGGCGAACGAAGCCACCGAGTTCGCGGCCGAAGTTCTCGACGGTATGAACGTCGATTTCAGAACCGTCGTCGCCGTCGTCGATGACAAGGAGCGCGGAACCCGCGTCATCGAAGCAGGGGAGAAGTACGATTGTGACCACGCCTTCGTCGTCGGAAAATCCCGGTCTCCGACCGGAAAGGCGCTGTTCGGCGACTTCGCCCAGCGGGTCGTCCTCAACTTCGACGGCTACGTGACGCTCACGATGGGGTAGTCGGTCAGAAAAAGAACGGTCCCGTTCAGAACTTTTGCAGCACGTCGCCGCCGTGGGAGAGCGACGCCATCGCGTCCTCGGGTTCGTCGTGTTCGTAAATCGCCCACTCGACGCCCGCTTCGTCGACCGCCCTCGCACAGGCGTCCACGTCGAGAACCCCGTCACCGACTTCCGTCGGCGACCGCGACTCGTCGGCGTCCGAGACGTGCACGAGCGGAATCCGGTCGCCCCATCGTTCGAGGAAGTCGGTCGGGTCGACACCCGCTGCCGACGCCCAACCGAGGTCCACTTCGAGCGCGAGCGAGTCCCCGGACGATTCGGCGAACCGTTCGAACGCCGGACGGCCGTTGACCTCCTCGAACTCGTGGTCGTGGTTGTGGTACCCCAGTTCGACGCCGTGGTCGGCGACTCGGTCCGCGAGCGACGTGAGTCGATCCGCGGACGCGTCGATGGCGTCCTCGCTCTCGAAATGTTCGGGATCGAGCCACGGAACGACGAGTCGGTCACAATCGAGCGAATCGTAGAATTCGACCGTCCCTTCGAGGTCGTCCTCCAGTTCCTCGATACCGACGTGTGCGGCGACCGATTCCATTCCCGCACCGTCGAGGGCGTCCATGACGGCGTCCGTGTCGGCGTCGCCGATCCGGTTCGCGTATTCGACGCCCTCGAATCCGGCGTCTCCGGCGCTCGTGATCAGTTCGGGGAGCGGTTCATCGACTGCTCGTAACGAGTACAACTGCACGGCTGGTCGGGCCATGTTCGTACCCGACGAAGAGGAGGGTAAAAACGGTTACTTTCGCGGAACCCCAGTTCGAAACGGGATTGGGGCATCACCCGTCGCGTGTCGTTCGCCTAATTTTCGACCGAGGTAAGCCAAAGCTGAATAACGTCGCCTGCGGAGCCACGAGCATGCGCAACGACATCACGCTCGATATCGGGGTGGTCGGCCTCGGGACGCACGGTCTGAACCGCGCCCAGACCCTCGTCGATTTCGACCAGCGTGTGTACGGTTCCGACACGAGTTCGGAGGCGCGGCGGCGGTTCGAACGCCGGTTCGACGGCGCTCATGTTCTCGTTCCGAAGGACTGGCGTGGTGCAGACGTAAAAATCGTCCGAACAAGTGAACCCACCGACAAGTAGCCCCACCAGATGAACTACAACTACAGGTATCGGCTCCGGCCGTCCGACGCTCTTGAAGACCAGTTAGCGTGG
>NZ_JBAWAC010000106.1:0-3670 GCF_049589095.1 Haladaptatus sp.
CTGTCGGCGAGGGTGACTCAGTCGGTTTCGAACTGTTCCGATCGACTCCCATAGAAGCGTTCTGTTGGAACCGATATCACACCCTGTGGTTGCCGCGTGTCCGTCGGTTTTCGACCGCTTTCGTGGCCGCTTCGATTGCATCCTCCATGCTTCGAGGGGAGGCGATACCTTCGCCCGCGATGTCGAAGGCGGTGCCGTGATCGACGCTGGTCCGGACGATAGGGAGTCCGATGGTCATGTTGACACCGCTGACCTCTCCTCCCTCGCTGAATCCGAGCATCTTGATTGGGATGTGACCCTCGTCGTGGTACATCGAGACGACGCAGTCGTACCTTCCCCGAGCGGCCTGTACGTAGATCGTGTCGGGTGACTCGGGGCCTTCGACATCGATACCCTCCTCGCGTGCTCGTTCGACTGCGGGTTCGATTTCGGTTCGCTCTTCATCCCCGAGAAGTCCACCGTCGCTCGCGTGCGGGTTCAACCCCGCGACGGCGATTCGCGGCTCCGAAAGACCTAGGTCAAGGAGGCCCTCCCGTGTGACCCGGATGGTGTCGAGGACGTTCTCCGTGGTCACGAGGTCGCAAGCCTCCCGGAGGGGAACGTGCGTGCTGACGTGCGTGACGCGGAGATCGGATTCGATGAGCATCATCGAATAGTCATCGACGCCGGTGCGACTCGCGAGAAGTCCCGTGTGACCAGCGTGTTCGCTCCCTGCCATCCGCGTCGCCTGCTTGTTTATCGGGGCGGTGACAATGCCGTCTACGTCACCGTCGACGGCGAGGTCGATCGCACGCTCGACGTACGCCAAACTCGCGACCCCGTTCTCCTTCCGAAGGATTCCCCACTCGTGACTCTCGATGGGATTCAGGTTGAGCACGTCCAGTGTCCCGACTTCGAAACGGGCGTCGGTCACGTCGGAGACGGACCGAACGTCTACGTCTGCGCCGGTGACTTCTACGGCCTTACGGACGACAGCAGCGTCACCCACCACCAATAGGTCGGCGTCCTCGTGTCCCGTATGATACGCTCCGACGATGACTTCCGCACCGACGCCTGCCGGGTCTCCCATGGTCACTGCTAACACCGATTTTTCTTCCATTGTCAGACGATTGTGGCGTGTCCGCTTTACTTTTTCCCGTCTCTGTCTTCGAATCCGAACGCGAAATCGCCACCGCCATCGAACGCGAGTTCCCGATGACCTCCGACGTCGATATCGTCGCGTTCTAAGAGTTCCCGCGCGACAGGTTCGGAAACGTAGAGTTCGTCGGGTTCGAGGGTGTTTTTGATGTACCCGATACGAAGGTCGGCGGGGTCACGAACGCCAGTCATCGAATACGCGAGCAACAAGGCGGTACGGTCCGACGGTGAGATCATCGGGATGAAGGCGCGCGATGGCTCGCCGCTCGTCACTGTGTTCAGGTAGGTGTCTGTGAGATTGACCGTCTCCACGACGTTCTCGTGAACGAAGTCGGCCAGACCCATTCCGATACCGTTTCCGTGAGACACGTCGGTGATACCGCGGAGGTAAATCCGTCGTACGTCCGGTTTCTCCGGTTCCTCCTCGTCGAGAAAGTTGTACCGACCGACGACGTTGGTGTCCATGCCAGTACCGGAAACGTCCTTGCCGATTTCGTCGACGATGAGGACGTCGAGTTGGTCGACGGGAAGCCCTGGGAAGAGTCGTTTGGAGCGTTCGAGGAGCTCCGGTTCACGGCCGGGGATGTCTTCGACGGCGACACCCTCGATATGTGCGGCGCGATCACGAGCGTTCTCCACGAGAGCGATGCCCCCGACGACGGGAACGTGCTGGAAGATGAGGTCGGCGCGTTCCTGAACGACGGTGTCGAGGCCACGGTCGATGGCGGCGTTGTGCATCTCTTCCGCGCCGCGCTGTTTTCCGAGGCCGACGACAGTCATCTTCGTCAGCCCCGATTCGATCTCGTTACGGAAGTCCGTATGCAACTTCACGCGGTTGGCGACCAGCACCGCGTCGGCGTCGAGCGCAACGGTCGAGACGGGGACAGGACGGCCGACAGCGTCCTCGGTAACGGACTCGACGGCCATGGAGTCGCGTATCTCACAGTCGAGTCGTTCTTCCGTGATTCCGTATTCGGCGAGGACACCACGTTGGCCCTCAGGGGTCGCTCCTCCGTGGCTTCCCATCGCGGGGAACACGAACGGTTCGAAGCCCCGGTCTTGAAGTTCGGTGACCGCCGCCTCGATGAGTTCCGGCATGTCGTGGATACCACGACTCCCCGCCGTGATAGCCACTTCCGCCCCAGCGGGCAGTTCGTCGAAGGCGGGGATATCACCGACCGTCTCGCGTGTGGCCGCCGTTACGTCGTCGATTTGTGGGGGATTTCTGTGGCGTTCCACGAAGGCGAACTGGGGAAACGCCTCGATGTCGATATCGTTGACATCCTCCATCGTTTCTGCGTCAGGTATCTCGAATTCCGTCATGCGTATACATCTACGAAGAATGCGCTTAATTCTGTCCCACATCCGACCGACAGTTGCGGAAAACCGGTCGAATGGGACCGTTTGGCAAAACATTATATACGTGCAGTTATGCATACTCATCGTCTAACATGGACTATGAAATTAATGGGAATGTAGCGCTCGTTACCGCATCGAGTAGCGGGCTCGGAAAAGCGTCCGCTAAGGCGCTCGCGATGGAGGGTGCGAACGTCATCATCAACGGGCGAAGCGAGGACCGTCTCGCGGAGGCAGTGGAGGACGTCGAATCCGTCGCCACTGGGAGCGTTCTTGCCGTCCAAGGTGACCTTACGAACCCCGAGGACATCGAACATCTCGTCGACAGGACTGTCGAGGAGTTCGGCGGAATCGACCATCTCGTGACCAACGCCGGTGGTCCGCCGAGCGGCACTTTCATGGAGATAGACGACGACGACTGGTACGACGCGTTCGACCTGCTGGTAATGAGTGTCGTCCGTCTCGTCCGCGAAGCGGCCCCATATCTCCGTGAAGACGGCGGCGGCACTATTGTCACCATCACCTCACGAAGCGTCAAGGAGGCGATACCATCGCTCGTCCTCTCGAACGCCGTCCGTATGGGTGTTATCGGCCTCGAGAAGACGCTCTCGAAGGAACTCGCGCCGGAAGTGCGGTCGAACGCGGTTCTCCCGGCGCCGCACGAGACCGCCCGACAGCGTGAACTCATTCAGGCGGCCGTCGACAGAGGTGAATACGGGAGCTAAGGGGAAGGTCTCGACGCGAAGGGCGACATCAATCCGCTCGGTCGTATCGGCGACCCGATGGAACTCGGTGACCTCGTCGCGTATCTCTCGTAGGAGCAGTCGAGTTTCCTCAACGGGGTTGCCATCCCGGTCGACGGCGGACAGGGCGCATCCAATTTATAGTCATATGACACGACTTGCACGAACCATCGACGGCAGACCGCTGCTCGGCGACGAGGACGGGTTCGTTCCGCTCTCGTCCGCCGATCCATCGCTGGAGAGCATCCGGGACGCGCTTCCGTTGGCGGCCGCTGGCACACTCCCATCGCCGGATGAGGTGGCGGCGAGTCGCGTTTCGGCGGCGGACCTCGCGTTCACCGCGCCGCTCGAACGACCGGGGAAGCTCTGGGGAATCGGGCTGAATTACGCCGACCACGCGTCCGACCTGAACGAAGACAGTCCGACGGAACCCG
>NZ_JBAWAC010000107.1:0-2488 GCF_049589095.1 Haladaptatus sp.
TCGCACAGCTCGCCACACACCTCCGCCACGAGGGGGTGCGCGTGGAAGTAATGGGGTTCCAAGAATCGTCCGCAGAAGAACTCATCGAGGCGGCTGACAGCTTTATCGACTTGAGCGAACGAACCGAGACGTTCCTGCTCTAGACCGGGCGGCCTTCTTCGCCCGTCCCGTACAGCAGCGAACCGGCAGCGAGCGCGACCGTGGCAACCGCCGCGAGCGCGTTCCCGACGAAGGTGCCGATCATCGAGATGACGCCGAAGATCACGACACACCCGATGAGGAAGAGTGCGATTCCCAGCATTTCTTTCGTGTTCATACTGCCGCTTTGGGACTGACTCCTAATAAATCGTCCTCAAACCGATAGCCAGCGTGTCATTCGTCACCACATGACAAAGTCCGCGGCCGCGTGTCGAAGGGCTTTCACCCGCTCGCGCGAAATCCGGCGCAATGACAGAGGATTTGCCCGCACTTCGCACGACGGCGGACTATCAGTTCGGCGCGGGAGCCGGTACCGCGTTGTTCCCACCGGAAGAGGACCTCGAAGTTCGCCACTCGTCGTCCGGGCGACCCCAACAGGTTCACGCCGACGGACGCCGACTCGTCACCTACGCCACCGACGGGCGTTTCACGCTGGGTCTCGCAGGGGGACATCGCATCGCCGACGCGCTCGACGCACCCGCCGGTCGCGTCATCGTCGGAGACGAGAGCGAACCGTTCGTCCGCGACGGCAAGAACGTCTTCGCCAAGTTCGTCGCCGACGTCGATTCCGACGTTCGCTCCGGTGACGAAGTGCTCGTAACGCACGAAAACGGCGACCTGCTCGCCGTCGGCCGTGCGGAACTCGACGCCGACGCGATGTTCGATTTCGACACCGGAATGGCCGTGAAGGTTCGGGACGGCGCGGGCGAGTAATCGAAAAGCGACGTCCGGCCACTATTCACGAGGCAGATTTTCACGCATCGCTCGTTCCGGGAACGAAGACGAGTGAGCGGACCGTTTGCGTCACGTTTTTGCCTCTTCGTTCCGACGGTTCGAGTATGTTTGGAGGAGGCGGCGGCGGCGGTGGGCTCGACCCACGCAAGATGCAACAGATGATGAAGCAGATGGGTATCGATGTGGACGACATCGATGCCGAAGAAGTGATCATCCGCACGGCGGACGGCGAGGAACTGGTCTTCGACGCGCCGGACGTCACCCGGATGGACGCTCGCGGACAACACACGTACCAAGTCGTCGGCGACGCCGAGACGCGCGAAGCGTCCGGTTCGTCCGAATCGGCCGGTGCGGTCGAATCCGGATCCAGCGGTGCCGATGAGATTCCGGACTCCGACGTGGAAATCGTCGTCCAGCAGTCGGGCGCGACGGAAGACGAGGCCCGCGAGGCGCTGGAGGCGGAGAACGGCGACCTTGCGGCAGCGGTAAGCCGACTGAAGTGACGGTCTTACTCGTTCACGGCGACCGCGAGTACCTCCGTGATCCCGGCGAGGAACTCCAGACCGATCTCGGCGTCCTCACCGTTCCCGAGGACGTCGAACCCGGAGACGTCCTCGCCACCCACTTGGACGAGGAATTCACGGTGCGGCGGCTTCGCGGCCCGGACCTGTTCCACCACTTCGATCGAACCGGCGCACCGATGCTCCCGCGGGATATCGGCCTCGTCGTCGGGGAGACGGGTGTCTCCGCGGGCGACCGAGTGCTCGATGCGGGGACCGGAACCGGCGTTCTCGCCGGTTACCTCGGCCGAATCGGCGCGGAGGTCGTCACCTTCGAGCGGAAGGCCGACTTCGCCGAGGTGGCCCGCGACAACATCGAGATGGCCGACGTGGCCGACTCGGTGGACGTTCGGACGGGCGATATCACCGAGAACCTCGACGACCTCGGCGAGTTCGACGTCCTCACCCTCGACACACCGGACGCGGCGGAGGTCGTCGCACACGCGCCCGACCTGCTCGCGGACGGCGGATCGCTCGGCGTTTACGCGCCGTTCGTGGAGAGCGCCCGGGAGACCGAACTGGCCGCACGCGAGGTGGGCTTGGAGAACGTCCGAACGATGGAAACCATCCAACGCGAGATGGACTTCGACGAGCGCGGCACGCGCCCGTCCACGAGTCCCGTCGGGCACACCGGCTATCTCGTCTTCGCGCGAAAAGCGTAGACTCCTGGCGACTGCCGGACGATCTTTTACTTTCGAGGAATCGAAGCGACCGCTACCGTCTGGTGTCGTACTTGTATGTCGCCTCGTCGGGGTCGATACCGAACTCCTCGGCCATCTCATCGGCATCCTCGTCCGGTTCTTCCGCCGCGTCGTGCGGCCCGGCCTCTTTGAATTGTTCGCGCAGGTGTGGAGGCACCTCGAAGGAACCGATGTCGAGCACCATCGGCATCGCGTCGGGTTCGATGGTTTCGCGTTTCGTGTCGAGGCGGTGGCGAAGGTCCGACGGTAGTTCGTCGGTATCGATGTGTTTGAATCCGAACTGGGCGAGGTACT
>NZ_JBAWAC010000108.1:0-4478 GCF_049589095.1 Haladaptatus sp.
GTGTTTGATGGTGCCGACGAGGTGACGGAAGAGGACGAACCGGACCAACCGGAAGCCGAATCCGACGATCAAGACATGTTCTCCACGCTCACCCGTGTCGGGTTCACGGTTCACCCCACGAGCAGAGCGCCGTTCCGGACGGTCAGCGAGGACGACCGTGAGGACCGCGTTCTGACGAGTCACTCGGCGTTCACTCGCACGGCCGAAAAACGCGCTCGGATCATGAGTTCCATCAGCCACGTCGCACGGACCCATTCGGTCTACTTCGTGGACAAGGCGCGACGGGAAACCGTGGATGGCACTGCACTGGTCGAACGCGAGGAAGTCGAGGACCTCGACGACGCCGACGAACTTCAGAAGCTGATCCGCGAACGCGCGGAAGCCTGATAACGTGTCCCTCCCCCGACACACTCACCAGTTGCATAGTGAGCGTCAAAAATCCGTATTTCCCTATCGTTGAGACGACGGTATCAGGGGGTACACGATGGATCTCCCCGTTTTTTGCTCGATACGCGACCTCTGATGTGCTTTTACGCGCCGTACGTCTCTTCGAGATACTCGTTGATGTCGTCGCTTTCCGGCATTCCTTCGACGCCGTGTTCTTCATCCACCAGTACCGGAACCCCGGTCTGGCCGCTGATCTCCTTTACTTCCGTCCGCGCTGAATGGCTTCGTGGGACGGAATGTGATTCGTACTCCAGTCCGAGTTCGTCGAGTTTGGACGTGACTTTTGCACAGAACGGGCATCCTTTGAGTTCGTACAGTTCGAGGTTCGGCATACGAACGCGTAGGGAGGTGGGAAATAAGAGTGTGGTGTTCAGGAGAAAACCCGCTGGTTTTGAAAGCGAACTCCGCTTCAGACGTTCCCTTTCAGGAGGTCACTCGTCCGGACGAAGAAGTAAACGACGAACGCGGCGGCGAGCATCCAGTGTCCGGGCCGGATGTCCTCGCGCTTGCCCGCGGCGAGTTTGACGATGGGGTAGGAGACGATGCCCGCGGCGATGCCGTAGGCGATGGAGTAGGTGAACGGCATGACCAGAATGGTCATCCCGGCGGGGACGGTGTTGGTGATGTCGTCCCACGCGATGTCCACGACGTTGCCGAGCATCACGACGCCGATGACGACCAGCGCGATGTGCGAGGCGTACTGGGGCACTGCGGTGGCCAACGGGACGAAGGCGAGCGAGAGGAGGAACAGAACCCCGATGACGAGCGCCGTCATTCCGGTGCGACCACCCTCCTCGACACCTGCGGCGGATTCGATGTACGTCGTCACCGTCGAGGTTCCCAGCATGCCCCCGACCGTGGTCCCGATTGCGTCGGCCATTAGCGGCTTATCAACGTCGGGGAGGTTGCCCTCCTCGTCGAGGAAGCCGCCGACCTGTCCGACACCGACGAGCGTTCCGGCGGTGTCGAAGAAGTCCACGAAGAAGAACGTGAAGACGATGAGTCCGAATGAGAACAATCCGCTGACGGAGGCCAAATCGTGAGCGCCGAGACCGCTCACGAACGCTCCGGCGACGGGCGTGATGTCGTAGGTTGCACCCGTCATCGTCGGGGTAAGGGTTCCCGGCGCGACGAGGCCGAACCACTCGGAGGCGTAGCCGATGAGCGTCGTCAGGCCGATACCGATGATGATCGAACCCGGAATTCCGCGTGCGTAGAGTGCGAAGGTGATGAAGAGACCGACGACCGAAACGACCGCGACCGGGTCGGTCGCGACGGGGCCGAGCGTGACCAACGTCGAGGAGTCGGCGGCCACGACGTGCATCGCTTCGAGACCGATGATCGCGAGGAACAACCCGATACCCGTCCCGACGGCGAACTTGACGGGGTCAGGGAACAGACGAATGATGTATTTTCGTGCACCGATCGCGGTGAGCAGAATGAAGAGGATTCCTTCGACGACGACGGCGGCGAGCGCCGTCTGCCACGAAATTCCGAGCGTGCCGACGACGGTGAACGCGAAGAACGCGTTCAGGCCGAGGCCGGGTGCCTGGGCGAACGGTCGGTTCGCGTAGAAGGCCATCGTCAACGTCGCAACCGCGGCGGCGATGATGGTGACGACGGCGAGCATCGCCATCGTCTGGTCGTAGGAATACCCCGCAATTTTGATTCCGTCCTGGATCGGTATATCTGGGCTGTCCGCGAGAAGGGACGGGTTCACGACGACGATGTAACTCATCGTCAGGAACGTCGTTATTCCCGCCATGACCTCCGTTCCGAGGTCGGTGCCGTGCTCCTCGAAGCCGAAATAGTCGGCCAGCAAGCCGGTTATCCCGGATCCCTGCTGATTACTGTTGATGTCCTTTAGCCCCATGATTCACGAATGAGCATAAACGCGAATACCTACTTAACAGTTACCATAGTATCTGGGCATCTATACGCAATTATGCATATGTCAAGTTCCAATTCCGGTTTGAGAGGGAAAAATTAACACAACGGTGCTTATCGGTACTCGGTACTGACGACCTCACTCGAACGACGCGAGCGCCCCGACCGGCGCGTCCGTGCGCTTCTGTGCTCGCTCGATGCCCTCCGTCCCGGCGGCGATGAGCGCGAAAACGCCGCTGACGTCGGCGTCGGCGGCCTCAGCGATGTCCAAGAGCAGTTCCTGTGTCTCGCCGGAGCGAATGAGATCGTCCACGACGAGGACGGTTTCTCCGGGGGCGATGGCCGAGGAGGGGAGATAGTACGTGAGTTCGATACCGGAGGCGAGTCGCTGGCGCGCCTCGATGAACTCCTCGACGGCGGTCTCCTTCGACTTCTTCGCGTAGGCACAGCGGGCACCGAAGTAACTCGCCATCGCGGCGGCGAGGGTGATGCCGTCCGTCGCGGCCGTGAGCACCACGTCGGGCAGTTCGAAGTCGAACGTCTCGACGGCGACGGGTGCCACGAGGTCGAGGAACGACTGGTCGAAGACGACCCCGGAGTTGTCCACGTAGCCTTCGGGGTCGAGTCGGGTTCGTGCCTGTAGCTCTTCGGCGAGTTGCTCACGCCCGACGCCTTCCACGACCGCTTCCGCACGGTCGGGACTGGGAAGGACGTGGCCGTTAACGTAGCGATTCAGATCACCCGCCGGAAGTCCCGTGACTTCCGCGAGTTCGTCGTAGGTTCGGGTCTCCTTGAGCATTCGGAGGACTGAGACGGCCTGTAGTTGGAGATTGGCCTTCTCTGCTCGGTTCATACCCATCTAGTCATCATCGTGCAACCTTGAACACTTCGATGATAGTTTGCCGCTGTTTAGGCACACCTATGTTGGTTCGTCTGCTATCGGGTCAGTCGAGGAAATCCGGCCGAAGCCGCTTTTCGCCGTACTCTCCGTCCAGATGATTCCGGAAATCGGCGAGTTCGACCGCTCCCCGCTGTCGTTCTTCCCTGTCGCGCACCGAGACCATCCCCGATTCGGCCTCGTCGCTCCCGACGATGACCATGTAGGGAACCCGGTCGTCGTGGCCCGCCCGAATCTTCTTTCCGAGCGTCCAGTCCCGCTCGTCGACTTCGACGCGGTACGCGCCGAGTTCGTCCGCGATTTCCGCCGCATACTCCGCTTCATCGTCCGTGATGGGAAGGATTCGAACCTGCTCGGGTGCCAGCCAGAGCGGGAACTTCCCCGCGACGTGCTCGATGAACACGCCCATGAATCGCTCCATCGACCCGAGGAGCGCGCGGTGGACCATCACCGGCCGGTGTTCCTCGTTGTCCTCGCCGACGTAACTGATGCCGAGGCGTTCGGGTTGCACGAAGTCCAATTGTACCGTTCCTATCGTCCACTCGCGACCGATGGCGTCCTCAACGTTGATGGCGATTTTCGGCCCGTAGAACGCGCCCTCTCCCGCCGCGATTTCGTAATCGAGTCCCTCGTCCTCCAACGCGTTCCGAAGCGCCTCGTGTGCTCGCTCCCATAACTCGTCGTCGCCGATTGCGTCGTCGGGTTTCGTCTCCAGTTCGAGATGGGCGTCCAAGCCGAACACCTCGTACATCCCGTCGATGACCGACAGCGTGCGGGCGATTTCCTCCCGAATCTGGTCCTTGCGAATGAACGCGTGACCGTCGTCCTGCGTGAATCCCCGAACGCGCAACATCCCCGAGAGTTCTCCCGATTGTTCGTTCCGATAGCACATGCCGAACTCCGAGAAGCGAAGCGGCAGGTCACGATACGAGCGTCGCTGTTCCCCGTAGATGTACGCGTGATTTGCGCAGTTCATCGGCTTGAGCCCGTACTCGTGGTCGTTTTGCTCCCACGCGAACATCTCCCCTTCCTCCTTGAAATGGTCGTAGTGCCCCGACTTCTTCCACAGTTCGGCGTGGTTGAGTTCCGGCGTCTTCACCTCGTGGTAGCCCAACTCGTCGTTCTTCTCGCGGACGTACTCCTCCAGTTCGCGGCGGACCGCCATCCCGTTCGGGTGGAAGTTGACACACCCCGGCGAGTGGTCTGGCACCGAGAACAGGTCCATCTCGCGCCCGATTTTCCGATG
>NZ_JBAWAC010000109.1:0-3691 GCF_049589095.1 Haladaptatus sp.
ACGAGCATCAGCGTCCCGCCGAGAAGCGGCTTGTTGACCGCCGTTCCAGGGGCGGAGATGGAGACGAGCACGAGACCGGAGACCAGCACGGCGAGTCCGACGAGACTCACCGGGTCGAGAAACACCAGTCTGAGGTACGCTCCCGCCGAACGTTTTGGGTCGTCGGAAGTCGTCACGGCCACTATCTAGCTCCCCCCCGCCGAGCGTTCGTGTTCTTCGTCGTGCACCGCTGGCTCCTCGGGTTCGATATCTTCGGCTTCGAGCTTGATGACGTATCGACGCGTTAGTACGTCGTATAACCCGCCGCCGATGATACCCCCGATGATGGTCGAAACGGTCGGCAGCCACCAGCCACCCCGCGGACCGGGGAACGCGATGGACCCCCATCCGGCGAGGTAGCCCATGATCCGCGGGCCGAGGTCACGGGCTGGATTCAGCGCGGCCATACTGATGGGTGCTTCGTACTGGACGAGTGCCGCGACGAGCAGGCCGATGAGAAATGCCGCGAGAGCGGGCGAGGCGCGCGTTCCCATCGGATTCTCGTCGTCCACAAGGGCGAAGATGACGGCGACGAGGATGGCCGTGATGACCATCTCGCTGAAGAACGCTTGTGGGAACGAAACGAGAGATGCGGCCTGTTGCAGCGTGTTGTAATCCCCGACTTTCACTCCCGCAAACACCGGGTTCGGGAAGAACGTCCAGAGCGTCATCCCCGTGATCGAACTGCCGGGTTGTCCGCGAACGACGTTGTTCGCTTGGCTGAAACTGCGGTAGTACCCCGACCACGTGATGAGCAGGGTTCCGGCCGCCAGAAACGCCCCGATGATTTGTGACACGAGGTAGCCGGGAACGTGTCGCCACGGGAAGTCCCGCCAGACGGCGTTCGCAATCGTCACCGCTGGGTTGATGTGACCCTCGGAGACGCCGCCGACCCAATACACCGCGAACATCACGGCGAATCCCCACAGGACGGCCACGCCGAACAGGTCGAACCCGCCGGTCAGTACCGAAACGACGACCGCACCGTCACCGAGCAGGACGAGGATGAACGTCCCGACGAGTTCGTTGATGTACTTCGCACTCCAGTACTGTTCGTCATCGTTTGTTTCGGTTGCGGCCGCGGTTTCGCGGGTTCCCGATTCTTCCGACATCTCAGGCACCCCCCTCGCTTGCCCAGCCAAGGGAACGTTCGACCGCGTCCTCCCAGCGAGCGTACTTCTCGTCCGCCTCCGCTTCCGTCATTTGCGGTTCGAACTCGCGGTCCACTTGCCAGTTCTTGCGAAGGTCGTCCGTCGAGTCCCAGTAGCCGACGGCCAGACCGGCGGCGTACGCCGACCCGAGCGCCGTCGTCTCGTCCACGACCGGCCGGACGATATCGGCCCCGAGGATGTCGGCCTGCAGCTGACAGAGGAAGTTGTTCTTCACCGCGCCGCCGTCGACTTTCAGCGACTCGACCTCGATGCCGCTGTCGGCCTCCATCGCTTCGGCCACGTCGCGGGTCTGATAGGCGATGGATTCGAGCGTCGCTCTGACGATGTGCTCCCGACGGGTTCCGCGCGTCATGCCGACGATGGTCCCGCGGGCGCGCTGATTCCAGTGAGGCGCACCGAGCCCCGTAAACGCGGGAACCATGTAGACGCCGTCCGTCGAATCGACGTTTCGGGCGAGGGATTCCGTTTCGGCCGCGTCGTCGATGAATCCCACGTCCACGAGCCACTCGATGGCCGCGCCGGTGACGAAGATGGAGCCTTCGAGCGCGTACTGGACGGGTTCGCCCGAGCGCTGGAAGCCGACCGTCGTGAGCAGGCCGTGCTCGCTCTCGACGGCATCGTCACCCGTGTTCAGCAGGAAGAAACTCCCCGTTCCGTAGGTGTTCTTCGCGTCACCGGCGTCGAAACAGGTTTGCCCGAACAGGGCGGCCTGCTGGTCGCCGAACGCGCCCGCGACGGGAACTTCCGCGCCGAGGAAGCCGTCGGGGTCCGTCGAACCGTAGGTATCGTCGTCGCTCGACGGACGTACTTCCGGGAGCATCTCGCGCGGCACATCGAACTCCTCGCACAACTCGTCGTCCCAGTCCATCTCGTGGATGTCGAACAGCATCGTCCGCGACGCGTTCGTCACGTCCGTGATGTGCTCGCCCGTCAGGTTGTAAATCAGCCACGAGTCGATGGTCCCGAACAGGATTTCGCCCTCCTCGGCGCGTTCCCGGATATCCGCCGGTCGTGCGCGCTGGAGTTTGATGGGGTCGGCGTTGTCGAGCAACCACTCGGCCTTCGTCGCCGAGAAGTACGCGTCAGGTTCCAACCCCGTCTTCTTTCGGATTTCGTCCACCTTTCCGTCCGCTTCCAACTGCTCGACGCGGTCGGTCGTCCGGCGGTCCTGCCAGACGATGGCGTCGTGAATCGGACTGCCGCTATCCCTGTCCCACAACAGCGTCGTCTCGCGCTGGTTGGTGATGCCGATGGCTTCGAGCCGATCAGCGGCGACGTCCGCCTCCTCCAGCGCGGCCGTGACGACCTCCTGTGTGTTCTCCCAGATTTCGAGCGGGTCGTGCTCGACCCACCCCGGTTCCGGGTATTTCTGTTCGTGTTTTTCGTAGGCGCTGGCGACGACCCGACCATCGTGGTCGAACAGCATGAACCGCGTTCCGGTCGTCCCCTGATCTATCGCGCCGACATATGTATCTGACATCTGAATGCCCTCATTTTGGTGCGCCGGACTCCCCCATTCGACGACACCTCTGGGAGAGAGACGGGACGGAGAATAATGATGTTTTCCCACAGGGAGGTTTCCATGCCCGTAGCCCTGGGTTTTCACTCTCTTGCCAACCAGTCGTGAAAAATAGTCGTCAATTTCGTCGCTTATTCGTCTCGGTCCACGTTCTCGATGCGGTCGTACTGCTCGCCCGAGAGTTCGATGTCGGCCGCGCCGACGTTCTCCTCCAGTTGGTCAGTCGTCCGCGCGCCGACGATGGGCGTACAGGAGAACTCGCGCTGTTGGATGAGCCAGCGGAGCGCGACCTGCGCCGGGGTGGCGTCGAGTTCGTCCGCGACCGCTCGAATCTCGTCCAAAATCTCCCAGCCCTCCTCGGACATGTAGTAATCCTCGAAGTAATCCACGAGGTCCGCGCGCGATCCGGCCGGGATGTCGCCGTCGCGTTCGTACTTGCCGGTCAGGAAGCCACCCGCGAGCGGGGAGTACGGACAGACCGCGATGTCCTGGTCGGCACAGACGTCGAGGTAGTCTTCCACCGGGCCGCTGGCCGCCGCGTGGTACATCGGCTGGGTCACGTCGAAGCGCTCGAAGCCGTTCACGTCGGATTTCCAGAGTGCCTTCGTGAGTTGCCACGCCGCCATCGTGGACGCGCCGAGGTAGTTCACCTTACCCTCGTCCACGAGTTCCGTCAGCGTCGCAAGCGTCTCCTCTATCGGGGTTTCGTCGTCCCAGCGATGGATGTAGTACACGTCGAGGTAGTCCGTGCCGAGGCGGTCGAGCGTGCCCTCGATTTGGGCGCGGATGTGTTTGCGCGAAAGGCCGGAGTCGTTCGGTCCCGGTTCGCCCCAGCCGTCGAACGGGAAGTACACCTTCGAGGCGATGACGAAGTCCTCGCGGTCGTACTCCGATAGCCAGTCGCCGATCCACTCCTCGCTGGTGCCGTTCGGGTCACCGTAGACGTTCGCCGTGTCGATGA
>NZ_JBAWAC010000110.1:0-8307 GCF_049589095.1 Haladaptatus sp.
GAGTAGGGATGACAGTTTGGTTTCGAACTCCGTTTCGTCCATCGTAGGTGCGTGCTCCCCACAGGTCTGTGTGGTCTCGGGATCGCTCGCAAGTCGCGTCACTTCGACCATGAGGTCGGGGTGATCGTCCTCGCGGCGGAACGTCCACGAGCGGTCGAACGTGACCGCACCACGGCGTGCCGCAACCAGGAGGGCCTTCAAAGAACCCTCGAATTCTTGGGGACCTGTCCAAAGAGAGGCGCTGTCAGTTTGGCTCATTTTTCGCTTTCCTCGGTTCGGCCATATCCCCGGGGGGTAATAAAAGGAGAAACTCGTAGTGCACCGTTTCAGATCGTTTCAAACCGCGTATGTTCTGTTATCGGAGTTTGTACATCGAAAATAAGCGACTCAGAGATCACTGCCGCGGAGAGACTTTATCCAACTGTTCAGTCAACAGTCCGTTGACAGATTGTGGGTTGGAAACGTTCTCAAAAATGAGGTTGTTCGTCGACGGTCCGGCGGTGTGTATCTTCACCGTCCCGTAATCGAAGATGCGTTCCGGAAGTGATTGTGAGAAGGCAATATCCTGCACACGTTCCAATCGAATTTGTGATACGTCCTTTGCGAAGACGCCACGCTTGTGGTATATTTCCTCGGTCGTGAGGACGAACCATTCGCTTCGCCAACGGAGAAACGGTGGGACGGCGACCCCGATTCCGGCCACAATCGGAAGAACGCCGAGCCACTTCGCCCGACCGAAGGAGCCGCTCCCGATGATACCGACACCGATCAAAACGAGGATAATACCGGCTAGAATCGCCGGTACCGTCCGATAGAAACTCCGGTGACCTGCCCAGAGAACCTCCTCGTCGGGTGTGAGGTGAAGCCACGACACGTCCAAATCTTTCGTCATAGTATGAAACAACGAGGGGCGCAAGCACCTTTACGTTTGCCGCGATGTTCCTGCAAACGAGCCTGAGCAGTTCGGCGACCAATGTGGAGAGACGATGTCGACGTCGAGATAAAGAACTGAAAGGGCTATCCTCCGGGCACACCCTCATCGTGTCCTGTGTCTTTTCACAACACGATCACGGAAATCGAAAGAGGGGACGCCACTCAGGTATTGTCAGAAATTTTGTCATCGATTTCAGCAGAGAGAAGAGGAATAATAACCCACACGCCGATAGAATCGGGTGGGATACGGAGCAGAGGTCATTAAGCTGATTCAGATATGTTTTTCAATACTATCATGAATACCGGTCTGCATAATCGTTCCGTCAAGCGCCTGAACAACCAAATCTAAATCTTGCGCCAGAACGTGCTCTCGGTAACTTCCACCGGCCAGTCCTTCGTTCCTGTGATTGCTTTCCGTGAGTCCCAGCATTTCGAGGGTATCGCACTGAGCTCGCATCCATCGTGACGAATTGGAACTCATCGCCGCCATTTCAGCGAGTGTGGTATATCGCTCGTACAGTGATCGCGTACGTATCGGCGTCTCCTCATTTGCTTCGAATGTCGTGAGAGCATACAGAACCAGTTGTTCGTGCTGGTTTAACGAGACAATTCCCACAGCGACTTCCTCCTCCTCAAGTTCGTCGCGCCCGCGCCGGACATGATCTTCCGTTACGATATCAGCATCTTCTTTTCGGGCGAGATCACCTGCTTGAAGAAGTAAGTCAAGGGCTTTACGCGCATCGCCGGACTCTTGTGCGCCATAGGCTGCGCAAAGAGGAATAACGTCGTCTTCAAGCGCACCGTCTGTAAAGGCGGCCGTCTCACGCTGGCGGAGAACTTCTTGGAGTTCGTTCGCATCGTATGTAGAGAACGAAATAGAACGTTCGCACAAAGACGAACGAGTCTTGGGAGAAAGGTGGTCCCGAAAAGTGAGATCGTTACTTATCCCGATGACGGAGATACGAGCGCTTTCGATATTTCGATTTTCACGAGCACGAGAGAGTTGGTAAAGAATCGACTCATCCTGAAGGTGATCAACCTCGTCAAGAACAAGGATAAAAATTCCACCACAGGAATCAAGAACATTCCATAGCGCATCATAAACTTGCGAACGCGAATAACCAGTATCGCTAATCTGCTCTTCGGGCGGGCAGAATTTGTTGACGAGATGGACGGCAACACGGTAGCTAGTGTCGAATCCGTCACAATTGACGACCGCTGTTTTAATATCGACATTGTATTCAACGGAGTTTTGCTCCAGCCGATCAAGCAAAAATCGTGTCGCAGCAGTTTTTCCGACACCAGTTTTTCCATAGAGAAAAATGTTATTAGGCTGTTCGCCATTGATTGCAGGCTGTAACACGGAATGATACTCTGTGAGTTCGTCATCTCTTCCAACGAGTGTATTCGGAGTGTAGTCCTCCATTAATACGTTCCTGTTCTTAAAGGGAAACTCGTTTGGTGTGAAATCGAAGTCCGACATGAGTGTATAATAAGCAAGAGTTGGCCTTCGATATAAAACCCCACGACCACCCGTTCCAATGCTTCCGATGCTCCATCAGTTTAAGTACTATTAAATACGATAAGTGACCCCACTACTTCCAGTGCTAGGGCCATATTATAACACCCCCACCCCGGATTTCCAGTGCTTTCCTCAATTGACGAACCTCATTTACTGGTACTAATATCTAGAGACGAAACATATATGTGGAGTAGTGACAAAACTGAACAGTACTGGGTATTTTGAGTTCCAATATAGTATATTAATTCAATATGCTGCGGTAACACTGAAACAAGTGGGGACACATGATCGGAGAAGCACTGGAAATCCGGGGTGGGGGTGTCATAAGAGAGATCTTGGACTGGAAGTAGTGGGATTACTGACAGGGAAATCAGACAAGTACCCCATACAACTGAATAGGAACACAGCACCTGCCCACTAGATGGCCAACAAAATTCCTGCATCTCACCGACACCACACCTTTGCTACTCGATTCCCTACTATTCCATGGGATGTGTTGACATGCATCGGGTCGCGCTGGTACAATCGAACTACACCGTCGGGGATATCGAGGACAACGAGCGGAAGATCAAGGACGGAATCCGTCGAGCACGCGAGGAGAACGCCGACCTCGTCGTATTCTCGGAACTCGCGCTCGTCGGCTATCCACCCCAGGACCTCGTGAAACGCGAGTCGTTCATCGAAACACAACTCGCCGCGCTCGATCGAATCGCCGAGGAGGCGACGGACATCACGGCTATCGTCGGATTCGTCGCGCGGAACGCCGACGATTACGGGAAAGGAGTGCAAAACGCGGTGGCAATCTGCCGCGATGGAACGGTCGTCGGTCGGACCGAGAAACGGCTCCTCCCGACGTACGACGTGTTCGACGAGGATCGATTTTTCGAACCCGCGACGAGCCAACCGCTCCACACGCTCGGCGACGGAACCGACCTCGGCGTCAGTATCTGTGAGGACGCGTGGAACGAACCCGACGTGTGGGAGCGCCCGGAGTACGACGAGGACCCCATCGAAGACCTCGTGACGGCGGGCGCGGACCTGCTCGTAAACAGCTCCGCCAGTCCGTTTTATGGCGGGAAAAGCGCATTTCGGGAGCAACTGTTCGGCGCACACGCCAGCGACCACGGCAAATGGCTGGTCTTCGTGAATCAGGTCGGTGCGAACGACGAGCTCATCTTCGACGGCCGATCGTTCGTCGTCGCACCCGATGGGACGATAGCATGCCGACTCGCGGCCTTCGAGGAGGATTTCGCGGTCTACGACGTTCCACTCGACGCCGAATCGCCTGCGACGGTAAACATCGCCCCCGAACCCCCGATTGGAGCGGCGGAGATCCGGTCGGCACTTGCACTTGGGATCAGGGATTACATCCACAAAACGGGGTTCGAGGACGTCATCGTCGGGCTTTCGGGTGGTATCGACTCCTCGCTGACGGCCGCGCTGGCCGTCGATGCGCTCGGCCCGGAGAACGTCCTCGGCGTCGCCATGCCGACGAGATACACCAGCGACGAGAGCGAGATCGACGCCCGCGAACTCGCCGACAACCTCGATATCGACTTCCTTGACATACCGATAGAGGACACCTTCGAATCGTTTGAGACGGAGTTGGCACCGGTTCTCGACGAGGAACCGAGCGTCACGGAGGAGAACGTCCAAGCCCGAATTCGAGCGACGACGCTGATGGCGATCGCAAACGAACAGAGCCGTCTCCTCCTCGCGACCAGCAATCGGAGCGAACTCGCCATCGGGTACACCACCCTCTACGGCGACATGTGTGGGTCACTCGCTCCGATCGCGGATTGCCCGAAAACGTTCGTCTACGAGCTTGCAAATCGGATGAACGAATCCGAGACGACTATCCCCGAACGCGTCATCGAAAAGCCGCCCTCCGCGGAGCTTCGAGCGGATCAAACCGACGAGGACGACCTTCCACCGTACGAGGTTCTCGATTCAATTCTGGTGGGGTACGTGGACGAAGGGTTGACCGCCGACGAACTGGTCGAATCGGGACACGACCGCGAAACGGTTCGTCGAGTACTTTCGATGCTACATCGATCCGAGTACAAACGGTTTCAGGCCGCTCCCGTGCTCAAGGTGTCACCGAAAGCGTTCGGCGTGGGATGGCGATACCCGCTCGCGGCAAAGTACGAAAGCATCCTCCCGGAGTGAACGAAATCGGGGAAGTGTGTCACGTCCGCTCAAAAAATATTCACAATATTACGAAGAGTGATTTTTATATCTATACTTTGTAATTAAGTTCCGGAGAGAAGGTCGCTTCTTCGAGCCGTATCCTTCTCATCGGCGATCCAGAGAATGAAAATCGGTACTGAGACGACAGGGGAGACCCCGTCAGACGATTCGAGAGACGAATCGCCCGCCGACTCGATGACGAAGTGGCGTCGGCTCGGTGAACTGCTGAAGGTGTGGGGGGCCGCCATCGAAGTGTGGCTCAAGATCCTCGCCACGATACTCGTCGGCGTGGCCACGCTACTGAAACTGCCACACTAAGACGAAAATGGGAGAACCGGCCTATTTCCCCTTTCCGCCGCGGAACCGGGACACCAGACCGGATGCGTACTGCGCCACCGTCAGTCCGAACACCAAACTGACGAGCCCGAGTCCTCCCCAGAAAACGAGCGTCGAAGACAGGTTACCCGTCTTTGCTGGGGAATGAATTCCGCTCAGACCACCGGATTGTTTGTTTGCGCTCCCACCCTTCTGTGACCCATCACCACCGCCGACGTTCGATCCCGCATTGTCGGCCTGTTGGAGGTCCTGTAGCCGTGGTTTCGCGGTCGTCGTGACGTGCTTGTTCAACCACGGTGTCATCGACCGTCCGGCCACATCGTCGACGATATTCCGGAAATCGGCGTACGTGACCGTTCCATTGTGTTCGTTCATCCGATGAAATACGTCCATCAGACTATGACGCCCGTCGGTCGCCTGCTGTATTTTTTCGTCGAGTACCCACAAGGTGAGCGCCCCGCGATAGTACGGGACCTCGCGGTCGGCCCACGTACTCGGTTTCGAGAGCGTCGATGCGTCGTACGATTTCGACGAGAGCGTTCCGACAACGGAGGATTTAGAGGTTTCGTCCTCCTTCATCGCCAAATCCGACGCGAAGTAGGCGGCGCTGGCCTCCCGAAACCACTCCATCTTATCGCCCAGTTCGAACGACTGTCGCGTGTGGAAATACTCGTGTAACCAGAGGTTCTGCGGATCGTCGAGACGGGCGTCTTCGTGCACCCATAGTTCGCCGTACTTCGGCGAGGCGTACCCACCGCGCCAGATCGGATCGGGGAGGACGAACATCAGTACGTCGTCCGGAGATTGGCCGGGAATCCGTTTACTCGCCGCGCTGAGCGAGTCGAAAATCGACTTGGTGGACTCGGCGGGGGACGCATCGGACGCGACGATCATCCGAAATCGTTGCCCGTCCGCGTGACGGACGTGTTCGTCGTACTCCCCGACGTACGTGAACGCCGATCCGAGAACGCCGGAATCGGCGAACGAAACGCTTCGATCCGGATAGTCGTCCTGGAGGGGGTGAAAATAGCTCCAGTCGGCGGCGGCCGTGGATTCCCACGCAACCGACACTCTCGGCGTCGGTGCGAGCGCCCAGTCGTCGGTCGCCGCGAACTCGCGACCGCTTCCGGAGTGAACGCTCGTGGTGATCGTCATCGACGGGGAGTCCGTCTCGCCGTCCCAGCGGAGTGCGTGGTTTCCGTTCCCCGTTTGGTCGCTGACGAACCCATCCGAGGACACCACGTTTCCGGTGTAATTGATGAGCCAGAAGTGGCTCCCGTCGTCGGGTGTCTCGAAATCGAGATGATAGCGAACGGTGCCGGATTGGGACGCGTGCCGCTCGATGGAAATCGAAACGGCTGGCGGCCCTCCCGACGACTGTCCGCCCGACGATTGTGCCGTCGCTTGCGGAGCGAACGTGCCAGCGACGAGCGACAGCACGAGTAGTAGTACGACTGTCCTCCCGGTAACCAGACCCACGGACCCCATTTACAGCCTCGTCGGCCGGATGGAGTTTTGTTATACGTCGCCTGAACGAAAACAGGGTCGATCAAAGTCGCACACCCGTTTTCACCGGGAGGGACACCACGTTTCCCGAGCTTTTTGAGTTTCCGAAGAAACGGTTCGATCATTTTAGATTTGAAACGAATAGTGGCAACACAAGCTCAGGTGTAACAAGAGCATCGAGTCGGGCGATTTCTCAGGATGAAATAGAGAAACCACCCAACGAACAGCCCACATAGGTCAGCAACTGTTACTCAGAGGGAGAGGGGGGATGTCCTAAGATACTCTCAAGAGAACGTACGCCACTAAAACGATAGGGAGAGAAACAGCATATAAAGGACAGATACAGACAATCAATTCTAACTGGAATATGGCAATATGAACACTCACACTGGTGTTTACTCTTTTCAATATTTCCTATACCATAAAATATATAAATATATGAAATATTCACATATGATACAGGATCCGGGGGGTACTGTCATAGTCAGCATAACGGTACGTTAAAACCCCCATCTTTGGGCGGTAATCTTAGGACAACCCCCCTCGCCATACTTATCACAGCGTTAAATAAGAAATTCGACATGAGTGACAAATTTCACAAAGTTTGCGTTAGCTTGCCTCCGTGATGCGACCCAAGACACTCTACAACTGGTGTGTGAGGGGTGGGGAAAATTGGCATAAAGACATCCGACGACTAGTGCATCTCACTTGCTGTTGTACTCCATTTCTCACTTGGACACTCTACAACTGGTGTGTAACCACGACTATTCCCGACGAACAGATATGCAAGCGACGTAATCGCGCTGGATCGTCGTCTTACGACGAGACGAATCAAACTCGTCGGGATTGAGAATCGGTTTGTCCGAAGTGGAACGGAATGGCTGATCGATTCAGGTCGTTCTTCTAAACCGAATAGCGATGCTATCGCGCCCTCACCACTCCGCGACGCTGCCGTCGTCGTGTCGCCAGACCGGGTTGTGCCAGTCGTCGTGACCGGTCCGGTCGCTCAGGGTTTCCTCGTCCGGTTCGACACCCAATCCGGGGGCGTCGGGGAGCGAGACGTACCCATCCTCGTAGTCGAAGACGCTGGGGTCGGCTAGATAATCGAGCACGTCGCCGCCCTCGTTGTAGTGGATATCGAGGCTCTGTTCCTGAATCAACGCGTTCGGCGAGCAGGCATCGACCTGGAGACAGGACGCGAGTGCGACCGGGCCGAGCGGACAGTGTGGTGCGAGCGCCACGTCGTAGGCCTCGGCCATCGACGCGATTTTGTGCGTTTCCGTGATTCCGCCCGCGTGCGAGAGGTCGGGTTGAATCACGTCCACTGCGCCCGATTCGAACACCTCCTTGAAATCCCAACGGGAGTACATCCGCTCGCCCGTCGCGATCGGAATCGATGTGTGAGCCGCGAGTTGTGGGAGGAACTCGTTCTGTTCCGGAAGCACCGGTTCCTCGATGAAGAACGGGTCGTGCGGTTCGAGGACGTCGGCGAGTCGCTTCGCCATCGACTTCGCCACGCGGCCGTGGAAGTCGACGCCGATGTCCACGTCCGGGCCGACCTCTTCCCGAACCGTTTCCAGTCGCTCGCCGACCGAATCGACCGCCGCGGGCGTGTCGATTCGACGGAGTTCGGGCGTCGCGTTCATCTTCAGCGCCGTGAATCCGGCGTCCACCTTCTCGCGAGCGGCCTCGGCGACGCCCGCCGGGCGGTCGCCGCCGACCCACTGGTACACGCGGATCTTGTCCCGACACTTCCCGCCGAGCAGTTCGTAGACGGGGAGGTCGTAGTACTTCCCCTTGATGTCCCACAGCGCCTGATC
>NZ_JBAWAC010000111.1:0-15322 GCF_049589095.1 Haladaptatus sp.
GTGGTACTGATTCCACGTGATGAACTCTTCGCTCGTGACGTGGTAGGCCTCGCCGTAAGTCGCCTCGTTGCCGACGGCATTCACGAACGCGCGGGCCACGTCGTCGCGGTGGCAGGGCCCCCAAATCGAGGTGCCGTCGCCGTGGACGACGATGGGTTTTCCCGCCCGAAGGCGGTCGAGGTAGTACGTGTCGTCGCCGAAGGTGTGGAGGACGCCGCCGCCCTCGCCGTAGGTGCTCCACGGACGGATGACGGTCGTTTCGAACTTCCCGTCCTCGTGAGCGCCCATGAACACGTCCTCGGAGTCGGCCTTGTTGCGACCGTAGTCGCTCACGTTCGGGTGTCTGTCGGCGTCCTCGGTGATCGGGTTGCGTTCCGGCGGGCGGTGGTAGACATCGACGGTGCTACAGAAGACGTACTGGTCGATGTGGGGCGCGACGGCATCGACGGTCTCCCGCGCCGTCTCGGGCGAGAAACAGACCATGTCGACCAGCGCGTCCGGGTCGGCGTCCGCGACCGCCGCTTCGAGGGCGTCCGTGTCGTGTCGGTCCCCTCGTACGTGCGTCACGGTCTCCGGCAGTTCGCCGTCGCCGTCGTGGTTCCCGCGCGTGAAGACCGTCACGGACCGGTCGTCCGCGACGAGTTGCGTGACGATGCCGGTGCTGATGAGTCCGGTACCGCCGATAACGAACACGTTCATACCGTTGTCGTTCGTGCGTGAGAACTAATGGATGCGGGTAGCGGCGAGCGAATCGAAGCATCGCCGTCGGCAAAAGGAAAGACGAAAATTGGGAGAGATGAGCGGGGTTATTCGGCACACTGGGCGTCGACGGACTGGTCCGTCTCCGCCTCGGTCGGGACGTTGATCTCGTAGAGGTTCTGTCGCGCGTCGGCGAAGTAGATGTCTTCGTCCACGACACCGATGTCTTCGAGTCGTTCAAGAGCGTAGCGAACCGTCCGTGCTGACAGCATCGATTCGTCCACGATTTGTTTCTGCGTCAGCGACCCCTTGTATTCGAGAACTTTGAAAACTAATTTCGCACTGGGTGGTAGGTCGTCGATTTCCTCCCGTTCAGTTTGGCTCATCATCGTTACGAATCGAAACACCCCATCGCCATAAAACTATTGAGACGGAGTGACACGGAAAGGGCACGCATAGCCACTACGACGGTCGTTTTCGGGGGACGAAACGGGTCTCGAAGCGTTTTTGCCGACAGTGCAGCGTCGGCATTGATACTGTTTCACATACACATCCTAAAAGTCATCCACCGTCTGTATTCGGGTCGTTCTCCCGAGGGGTTCGTCCCACTTCGGCTTCACTCCGAAATGGCGTTCTCCCGCGTGACGGAATCGCCTCGGGGGAGACGACGAGGGATATGGACAAGCGAACATCTTTTGAGGTAGGATACCCGATTGCCACGCATGGCGACTGAAAAGGCATCTGAGCAACGAGCGTCCCATCTCCGTAGTATTACTATTACGTCGCTCGCGTCGATTGCAGGAATCATCGCCGGGGTGGCCTCCGCCATGGTGGCGGGGACCACGCCCGAGGCGGCGCAGGATCAGATGGGATTGGTCATTATGCTCGCGTTCGTGGTAGTGCAACTGCCACTGTTGTATCTCATCGGATACGAACTGGATGGTGTGAAAGACGCGCTCTTCGTGGCGTTCATGACGTTCTCGCTGTGGTTCATTACGTGGGGAATTCTCCTGATTAACCAAGTGAGGATCTGAGAATGGCAGACGACAGTATCGCGGTCGTGGACCTTGAGCGGTGCTCACCCGACCGATGCAACTACGAGTGTAAGAACTTCTGCCCGCCGAACCGGACGGGAAAGGAGTGTATCACGCTCCGTGGCGAGGACACGACCGAAGGACAGCCCGACCAGGTCCACATCAGCGAGGAGATCTGTCTCGGCGAGACGTGCGGTATCTGTGTCGAGAAGTGTCCGTTCGACGCCATCGAGATCATCAACCTGCCGAGCGAACTGCAGGAGGACCCCGTCCACCGCTACGGGGAAAACGCCTTTTCGCTCTACGGACTGCCGATTCCACAGGAAGGGCAAGTAACGGGAATCCTCGGTCCGAACGGGAGCGGGAAGACGACCGCGGTGAAGATTCTGGCGGGCGAACTCGCGCCGAACCTCGGCCAGTTCGACGACCCACCGGGATGGGACACCATCCTCGAACGCTATCGCGGGACAGAACTACAGGACTACCTCGGCGACGTGCGGGACGGCGACGTGACCGTCGCCCGCAAACCCCAGTACGTAGATAAGATCCCGGACCGATTCGACGGGAGCACCGCCGAGTTGCTCACCCGAACCGACGAGCGCGGCGTGCTGGACGACCTGCTCGAACGGCTCGAAATCGAGCACGTCATGGAACAGGACATCGACAGCCTGTCCGGCGGTGAACTCCAGCGCGTCGCCCTGACGGCGGCACTCGCTCGGGACGCGGACTTCTACTTCCTCGACGAAATCACGCCGTATCTCGACATCAGCCAGCGCGTCACGGTCGCCCGCCTGCTCCAAGAGATGGCGAACGAGCAGGGTCGCTCCATGCTCGTGGTCGAACACGACCTCGCCATCCTCGACTTGGTGGCCGACAACCTCCACGTCGCGTACGGCGAACCCGGCGCGTACGGTGTCATCACGACGCCGAAATCGGTCCGCAACGGCATCAACGAGTACCTCAAGGGCTATCTCAACAACGAGAACATGCGGATCCGCCCGAACGCCATCGAGTTCGACGCACACGCCCCGCGCGAGACGGTCACCGCCGACCCGCTCGTGGAGTACCCGGACCTCAAAAAATCGTACGGAGAGGGCGAGTTCTCGCTCGACGTGGAGGGCGGAACGATCTACGAGAACGAAGTGTTGGGCATCGTCGGTCCGAACGGCATCGGGAAATCGACGTTCGCGCGACTGCTCGCCGGACGGCTCGAACCGGACGAGGGCGACGTCGACTTCGCGCTGGACATCTCGTACAAACCCCAGTACATCGAGATCGACCAACCGATGCGCGTGGACGTCTTCCTGTCGTCGCTGACCGACGACATGGGGACCTCCTACTGGGACACGGAGATCTCCCAGCCGCTCCAGCTCGAACGCATCATGGAGCAGGACCTGACCGACCTCTCCGGCGGCGAGCGCCAGCGAGTCGCCATCGCGGCCTGTCTGTCGAAACCCGCCGATCTCTACCTGCTGGACGAGCCGTCGGCGTACCTCGACGTCGAACAGCGCGTCCGCGCGACGCGCGCCATCCGCCGCTACGCCGAGATTCAGGACGCCACCGTGTTGGTCATCGACCACGACACGTACATGATCGACCTGCTCTCGGACCGCCTGATGGTGTTCGACGGCGAACCCGCCGAGCACGGTCACGCCGGACGCCCGAAGGGAATGCGCGACGGCATGAACGACTTCCTCGCCAACCTCGACATCACGTTCCGCCGTGACGAGAACGTGGGTCGCCCGCGCATCAACAAACCCGACAGCCAACTCGACCGCCAACAGAAGAACGAGGGCGAATACTACTACAGCTAGAGTCGCGTTTCTCTTCTATTCTCACACGATTGCGACCAGCAGATAGTAGTACGTGTCCTCGTACCGGACGGCTTTCACGCGGTCTTCGTCGTCGAACTACTTCGTGTAGTGAGATGGGTAGCGCCGCGAACGTTTAGCCTCCCCGTCGCCTACGACGACCGTTATGCGCTACGTACTGCTCGGCAACAGTGGTCTCAGGGTCAGCGAGATGGCACTTGGGACGATGACGTTCGGCGACGATTGGGGGTGGGGTGCCGGAAAGGACGCCTGCGAGGAGATGTTCGACCGATACGTCGAGGCGGGCGGGAATTTCGTGGATACGGCGAACACCTACACCGACGGGACGAGCGAGCGAATCGTCGGGGAACTCGTCGGTGACGACCGAGACGAGTTCGTCATCGCCACCAAGTACACACTGACCACACGTCCGAACGACCCGAACGCGGGCGGCAACCATCGCAAGAACATGTTCCAGTCGGTCGAAGGGAGCCTCGACCGACTCGATACCGAGTACATCGACCTGCTTTGGGTTCACGCGTGGGACGGGATGACTCCGATCGAGGAAGTGATGCGCGGGTTGGACGACCTCGTTTCGAGCGGCAAAGTCCACTACGTCGGTTTCTCGGACACGCCAGCGTGGGTCGTCGCGCGGGCACAGACGATTGCGGACGAGCGCGATTAGACGCCGATTTCGGCGCTGCAACTGAAGTACAACCTGCTCGAACGGACGCCCGAGCGGGAACTGCTTCCGCTCGCCCGCGAACTCGATTTCGGCGTGACCGTCTGGGGGCCGCTCGAAAGCGGGATTCTCACCGGGAAGTACAACCGGACGACGAACGAGGAGGGTCGAGTGACGACGTTAGGACAGGAGGTGACCGACGAGCAAAAGGAAGTCGCACAGGTCGTCGTGGACATCGCCGCGGAAATCGACGCGACACCGGCACAGGTCGCGCTCGCGTGGATTCGCGAACGACCGGGACAACTCCTCCCGATTCTCGGCGCGACGACGCCGAACCAACTCGACGACAACCTCGCCAGCCTCGACGTACAACTCGGAGAGGAAGAACGCGAGCGATTGGACGACGTGAGCGCTATCGACCTCGGATTTCCGCACGATTTCCTCGCACGGCCGATGGCGCAGGGGTTGATATTCGGAGAGACGAGGGAGAAACTCGACACCAAGCGATAGCGGACCCACCCCCCGAGAACAGACGAAAGGTACTCAATCCAGAAGTCCGAAGGGTACGAAAATGGGTCTCTCACGGCGACGACTTCTCCAGGCGACCGGCGTGACCGGCGTAGCCGCCCTCGGCGGGTGTCTCGGTCTCGGTAAGAGCGGCGATTCGAATAGCGACTACGACATCGCGGACGCCCCGATTCCCGATAATCCGGGCAAACACACGTATGCGATCGCGGGAACGGGCAACGCCGATACGACGGTGCAGTACTTCAGCAACTGGAAGTGTCCGTACTGCGCGCAGTTCAGCACGGGCTTTCTGCATACGGTGATGTCCGACTACGTCGAACCGGGGAAGATCGACCTCGAATTCCGGTCGCTCGCGTACTACAACGGCCAACCGTTCCTCGGGGCGGACGCGCCACGCGCCTCCGAAGCGGGACTCGCGGTGTGGAACGTCGACCCGCAGTCGTTCTGGAAGTACTACGAGCAGGTGTTCTCCAACCAGCCTTCCGAACAGAAGCAGTGGGCGACGACGGACAAACTGCTCTCGTTCATGAAGAAAGCGGGCGTGAAACACCGGGACGAGATCAAGTCACAGATAGAGGCGAACAAGTACAAATCGGAGCTACAGAAGACCGATACGGCGGCCCAGAAAGCGGGTGTCAACAGCACGCCGATGCTGATCATCGACGGCCAAACGGTCGCCGCTCTCAAGACGGACAAGGTGACCAAACTGTTGGATTCCGCGACGAACTGACTCGAAACCGAATCCCTTTTTCCCCCGTCTGCGTAGGGAGGAGTAGTGATTTCCACGCTCTCCTCGTGGCTTTCTCTCTCGGATAACCGCGCAAAGCTGTTCGCCGCCCTCTCAGTCGTTCTGTTCGCCACCGCAGGAGTCGGGGCACTCACCGCACCCGACGGCCCCCACCTGACCGTCGATCAGCAGCGTCCGGCCAACAACACCTACATCGCGTTGCAGGGCTACCAACACGAGGGACGCGCCATCGAGGTCAACCCCGCCGGAAAGGTCGTCTGGCAGTACACGAAAGCGGACGACGTGTTCGACATCGAAGCGCTCGGGCCGAACCGAGTGCAGATCGCGACCGCCGAAGAGATTCCCGACGAGAACTGTCCGGCGAAGTATCAGAACGACGGGTACGAAAACTGCGTTCGTGATTCTCTCCGAATCGTGGAAAAGAGCACGAAGAAGACCCTGTGGAACTACTCGTGGTACGACGCCAAACTCCAACACCACGAACTCCACGACGCCGACCACTACGTCGTCGACGGCGAGGACCGCTGGGTGATGGTCGATATGGGCAACAACCGCGTGTTCGCGGTGAACCGCGACAAGCAGATCGTCTGGCAGTGGAACGCCACCGACACCTACGAATTCCCGGACGGGATGGACAAGGAGGGCGACTGGACACACGTCAACGACGTGGACCGCATCCGACCGGGCGTCTTCCGGATCAGCCTCCGCAACTTCGATACGGTCGCGGACCTGCACGTGCAGGAGAACGGGTCGATCACTGTCACTCCCGTGGTCGGACCGAATTCGTACTCCAAATCCGGGAAGATCCTCTACGAACAGCACAACCCCGACACGCTCGCCAACGGCACTCTGCTCGTGGCCGACAGCGAGCACGACCGCGTGGTCGAGATTCGAAACAACACGACCACTTGGACGTACGGAGGGAGCGGCATGTTCGACTGGCCCCGTGACGCCGACCGACTACCGAACGGACACACGCTCATCACCGACTCGTACAACGACCGCGTCGTGGAAATCGATCGGAACGGAAAGGTCGTCTGGGCCATCAAAACCGGGTCGCTTCCCTACGAGGCGGATCGAGTGCCGGGCGAGGGAAGCAACGGTCCGACGGCCAGCCAACTCGGGATTCCGAATCGCACCGAGGGAACGTCCGTCGTGAACGAACGGGTCGATTGGGGCGTCGCGATGGCGAAGTACGTCCTGCCGAACGACCTCGCACAGCAGTTGGTCACGATGCTCTTCGGCCTGTTGGCGCTCGTCGGGGGCGTCATCGAACGCTTACGCTAGCGGATCGGGATCGAGATCAAGATCGTTTACCGGATCCAAAAACGGGATCGGGGGTTCCTTCAGAGCACTTGACGCTGACAGGTACCGCAGAGGTTCTCCTCTTTGACGTCCACTTCGCGGACGGTCGGGGAGAAGTTCATCACACAGCGGTTGTTGTCGCAGTGTTCAAGACCGAGGGTGTGGCCAATCTCGTGGACGACTTCCTTTCGAACACGGTCGGAGAACACCTCCTCGGTCGGTTTGGTCGTAATGCCGCCGTCGGAGGAGAGACCGTCCTTCGTGGGTTCCAGTCGATAGGTGGAGATGACGCTGCCGCGTCCGTCGAGATACGCGAGGCCGAATACGTAGTTCCGGCGACGATAGAAGAGGTCCTCCGGCGTGATGGCGATGTTTTTCTCACCCGTCCCGATACGACTGGCTAGCTCGATGAACCCCTCGGCGCGATACTGGTCGCGGTTCGGGTCGTGGGTCCCGGAGGGGATTTCCTGTCGCTCGTGCACCATTACGTCGCAATCGTAAATCGTCCGAAGGGCCGCTGAAGCCTCGCGTTTGACCCGCCCCGTGACGTCCCCCACGGGGACGATGTCAATCAACATGGCAACTTCTATGAGCGGACGATGCATAAACATCCCGCCGTGGACCCGAAACCCCGTGACGAAATCGTTATGCGGCTCGCCAACTATCAGCGCGCCGTCGAGATCGGAATCGGCAATCGACCGGACGTCGCGGGCGAACTCGCGGCGGCCGGTGTCGCCGTCACCGCGACCGATATCGTCCCACGGAGAGTACCCGACGGCGTCGGATTTCATCTGGACGACGTGACGAAGCCGAAACTGGAAGTGTATTCAGGGGCCGACCTGCTGTACGCCCGAAACTTGCCGCCGGAACTCCACCGACCCGCACTCGCCGTCGCGAAGGAGTGTGACGCCGACTTCGTCTTCACGACCCTCGGCGGTGACGGGCCGTCCGTGCCGGTTCGACGGGAGACGATTCCGGGCGAGACGCTGTTCTGGGCGCGCGAGTGAGTATAAAAATTTCCGTTCTTCGTTCCTGGCGCGTACTCCGCTACGTCGTAGCCGATTTCGGTGATGGCCTGTCGAACGCGGGATTCCGTCGCGGGTTCACCCTGAACGACGACTTCGTTGGCTTGTGCGTCCGGATCGGCGCTGTTCACGCCACGTGGTCCCTCACCTCGCTTCGGACGATGTTTTCACAGCTCTTGCAACTCATGCCGATGGCTCGGAGGGTGTATCGTTCCATCTGCACTCGGAGGGAGGGCGGGAATTTAGTCGATTCCTTGACACCGTGCAGAGATATTGACCAGTCGGCTGAAACGCATTCGAAGAACCTTCGTCTATAAGACGTTCGAAGGGACATCATCTGAACGACATTCAAAGGGCCAACTGACGACGACCGTCTACGCTTCGGGTTTCTCCACGACGATAGTCTCGGAGGCGTGCTGGTGGGGTTCCCCGCCGGACTCGTCGTCGAAGATGAACTCGTCTTCTTCCAACAGTTCCCAGTCGTCGTAGTAGCTCCCGAGTTCGCCCTGTTCGTAGAAGAACTCGTTGTCACCCCAGTCGGGTGCGGTCGGAATCTCGGGGTGGTCCACGAAGGCGAACAGGACGTGAATCCCGCCGTCCGTGGTCGCGGTTTTGAACCGCTCGAACTGCGACTTACGGTTGTCCGGGCGGAGATACTGGAGCGCACCGCAGGAGTAGACGACGTCCATCGCGGGGAAATCGAGGTCGTTGATGTCGGCCGCGCGGGTCTGAATTTGGACGCCACGCTCCTCGGCGAGCCGTTCGGCCTTTCGGAGCCCGTTCGGTACGGGATCGACCGCGAGAACGCCGTATCCTCGTTCGGCGAGATACACCGCGTCCCGGCCCTCGCCGCATCCGATATCGACCGCTGCGGGTGCCTTTCGTTCGGGTGCGAACTCCAGTACCGTCTCCGCCAACCCGTTGGGATCGGTCCCCCAATAAAATTCGTCGCTCCCGTAAAGTCGCTGGAGTTCGTCGTGATCCATGCACGGACGATGAGAGCGAACGACCATAGTCGGTTCGGCAGACACGTGTTACTGCGGGTGATGACCGACGATGGGTTCTCCCTCGATTCGGCACATCCTTATCGCCGCGGACGAACGCGATGGTATGAACGCCGACGCTGTCGTGCTGGATATCGACGGGGTGCTCGTGGACGTGGCGAACTCCTACCGGCGGGCGATACTCGAATCCGTCGAGCGGGTCTACGACGAAACGGTGCCCAAGGACGCCATCCAGTCGTTCAAGGACGCATCGGGATTCAACAACGACTGGGAACTCACCTACGCGGTGGCGCTGTACGTCCTCGCATCCCGTGAGAGCCTCGATGACTCCATCGAGGAGTTCACCGACCGAATCGCCGCGAACGGGGGCGGACTCGACGCCGCAGAACGGGTGGTCGAGGAGGAACTGCCCGAGGACGCCCACGACCGAGTGCGCACCGAATGGGACCCCGAGACGCTCCGCGAGGTGTTCCAGCAACTGTACCTCGGCGCGGACCTGTACGCCGACCTCGAAGGGGACGACCCGACGCTGGACACGCGAGGGTACATCAACGACGAACCCGTCCTCATCTCGGCCGAGACGGTCGAGACGCTCACCGCGAGCTATCCCGTCGGCGTCGTGACGGGCAGGCCGAGTGCCGAGGCGGACATCGCCCTCGAACGCGTCGGACTGGACGTTTCGGACGACCGCCGGTTCACGATGGACGACTGGGAGCAGGGCAAACCGCACCCGCACGCGCTGGTGACCCTCGCCGAGCGGTTCGACGCCGAGCGGGTCGTCTTCGTGGGGGACACGCTGGACGACATCCAGACGACCGTGAACGCCGCGGAAGCCGACCCCGACCGCGAGTACTTCGGCGTCGGCGTGCTGACCGGCGGATTGACCGGCGAGTCCGGGCGTCGAAAGTACGAATCGGCGGGCGCGGCGGCGGTCATCGGCTCCGTCGATGACCTGCCCGCGCTGTTGGCGGAACGATAGTACTGCGCGGTGTGGTTCGCCGTCGCGATTCCCTTCACGAGACGGTTCACCGACCTCGATCCCAAAACGCGGTTTTCGCCGAAGGAACGGCCTAAGCGGCCTGCAGGTGGCCCATAACAAAGGCAATCACGACTGTCTCGGAAACCGGTAGAGCACGCACAACGCGTGCTATCGGAGAATCGTGATTATGACGTATCCAGCCACACAGACGCAGTATCGCATTCGGAGGCGACCGGTGCAATGAAGCTTCGCCCCGTGCTTATCGCCCTCCTCGTCCTCTGCTCGGTCGGGACCGCCGTCGCGCTCCCCCCACCGGGAATTCCCAACGGCCCCCTCCCCGACGCCCCGACGAATCATCACAGCACCTACGCCGTCGAGCAGGGCGGATCGTGTACGCAGGTGTCGCCGATTCACGGCAGCAAGAACGTCGTCGACTTCTACGATTACGAGTCGCCGTACACGAACAAGAGCAGTTGGGCCTACGGCTCCTTCGGGACGAAATCCGTCACGCACGAGAACGGGAGCACGATGTTCCTCTATCAGGCCCCGAGCGGCGTGATGAGTCTCGTGATGATTCACGATCGGATGAACAAAAGCCGGACCGGCGGCAGCCTCCCGATCAGCACGGTGACGTTCAAGTTCAGCGGCCTGCCGAGTTCGGGGAAGTGGGTGCTGATGGACGATACGTACCCGCACCGGGACGACAAGTGGTCCCGCAACGAGTTGGACTGGATGTGGGCCGGATCGCGCACCGACGGCGGTGTCTTCCGCGGTCTGCCGGGTGACTCGAACATCACCGTCACACCCTCGTGGAATCGGGATGCGAAGCTGTACAATCCCTCGGAAGCGCACGAGAACGTCACGTCGTGGTCCTTCCTCACGGGCAGCGTTTCGAACCCCGATTCGAAACAACTCGATATGGACGAACCGGTGAGCATCCACGCCGGAACGTGTGGTAAGTCGCTCAACCCCGTCGTGGGTGTCAGCGGCACGGCCGGTGCCGGAAATCCCGTCTCCTTCGACGCGAGTCAAACGAGCGATTCGGGTGGCTCGCCGACGAAGTACCACTGGGATTTCGACAACGACGGAACGGTCGATCAGACGACGACCCGTCCCACGACCACACACGTCTACGAGACCCCCGGAAACTACATCGCTCACGTGACGGTCGAGGATAACAACGGCCGCCACGCCGGTACGACGGTTCCCGTGACCGTGAAGAAAACGAAGTCGAACATCCGGGTCACGGGCGCGTCGCTCGACAAACAACAGGTCTCGAAGGGGGACACCGTGACGGTCACCGCGACGCTCAAAAACACGGGCGACGGTGCCGGGAAGATCCCGACCGTCCTCGCGGTCGGCGACTCCGTCGGTGACAGAAAACGGGTGCAGGTCGGAGCGGGGGCGACGAAGAAAGTCACCTACAGCTACAAGGCGACCTCGTCCGGGAAACAGGAGGTTGCCGTCAACGGCGTGAAGGCGGGAACGCTCGTCGTGCAAACCCCGACGACGCAGAAGAAGACGACAACACAGAAGACGACCACACACTCGAAGCCGAGCGGGACGACACACAGCACGACCGACGACAACACGTTGCCGGGGCCGAACATCGTGTTCAAACATCCCGGTGTGAGCGGACTCATCGCCGCACTCGTTCTCCTCGGTGCGGCGATCGTGATCCGTCGCTAACAGGAATCGATGCCGTCGCGTCGCGACGGTGACGAGGCGTTTTTATTTGCGCCCTCCATATCGCCCGCCAATGACGAAAATCCTCGTCGTGGACAACCACGGACAGTTCACCCACCTCGAACACCGGGCGCTCCGTGACATGGGAATCGACACCGAACTCATCGACAACGATACGCCGCCGGAGGATATCGACGCGGACGGCCTCGTCCTCTCGGGCGGCCCGTCGATGGACGACATCGGGAACTGCGCGGAGTACCTCGAACTCGACATTCCGGTACTCGGTATCTGCTTAGGCATGCAAGTGATGGCAGACGTCCTCGACGGTGAAGTGGGCGAAGGCGAGTACGGCGGCTACGCCGACGTGACCGTCGAAATCGACGACGAGGACGACCCGCTCGTCGGGTCGCTCGCGCCGGAAACCCGCGTGTGGGCCAGCCACGCCGACGAAGTGAAGCAGGTTCCGACCGGCTTCGAGCGCACCGGGACCAGCGACGTGTGCGGTATCGAGTCGATGAGCGACACCGACCGCGACCTGTACGGCGTGCAGTGGCATCCCGAGGTCGCACACACCGAAGAGGGCGAGGAAGTGTTCGAAAACTTCCAGGATCTCTGCGAGTAGCATCCTTTAACTCTTCGCGGCGTAGCTTTTCGCCAATGACAGCGACCCAGAGCGACCTGGCGAGCCTGTCCCGGTACATCTTCCGTGCCCCGCAGTGGTACGCGAGCATCGCGTTTGCGCTCCTCATCGCCGCGATTGCGGGTGTCGGGGCATTCGATTCCCAGTATATCCTGCAGGACGCGTGGGAAGGCATCTTCTTCATCGGGGTGCCGACGGTCATCGCGAGCGTCTTCACGACGCCGGTGGACCGCCGCCTGAGCGGCCAGTTGACCTACAATCGGTCGTCGCTGCTCGCGCTGACGTGTGAGATCATCGTCGTCGCCGTCCTGTCGATAGCGGGTATCATCGCCGCGCTCACGAAACTGGATCAGCAGTTCGTCTTCGACGTGCTCCTCTTCAGCCTCGCGTCCGTCTTCGCGTTTCGGTTGCTCATCGTGATGGCCGTCTCACGCACGTCGTTTCTGGTCTCCCTGATTCCGGCCGGAATCCAGACCGGCACCGCCGCCGTCCTCTTTTTCATCTACAGCGAGACGATTCGCGTCTTCGAAGTCGGCGGACCGCTGGTGCAGAAATTCCTCGCACGGGGGGACAAGGCACCGGCCGCACTCGGTATCATCACGCCGCGCGATTTCATCGTGCTCGGGATCATCAGCGGGATGTACGCCCTCGCTGTGTACGGCTTTCTCGTCGTCATCGACCGCCCGTGGCGGCGCAGTCTCGGCGTCAGCGCGCTCGACTTCCTTCGGGGATTCATCGGTCACATCGCGGAAGGGACCCGGGAACTGGAGGACTTCTTCGAGCAGATGGGACAACAAGCCGTCGTCCCCGTCACCGTCCTCTCCTTTCGTCGGGAGGGCGGCAGCGAGAAGGCACGGTTCGTCCTCCCGATGATTCACCCGGGTCCGATGGGCGAAATCGGCGGCGGCAACCTCCCCCGCCGCGTCGCCGCCCAGTCGGAGGGACTCGCGTTCCCGCCGCACGCCACCGCCGGACACGATTTCAACCTCGTCACCGAGCGCGAGGTCGATACCCTCCTCGAAACGGCCCAGGAAGCCTACGAACGGATCGAGTACAGCGACGACGCCAGTCGGAGCGTTCGAACGCAGGAAGGTGACGCCAAACTCCTCGGACAGGCGTTCGGCGACGACGCGCTCCTCGTGGCTACCTACTCCCCGGAGTACGCCGACGACGTCGAGTACGCGGTCGGTCTCGCCGCCGCCGCCGAAGCCCGGTCGAGCGGACTGGACGACGTGATGCTGGTGGACGCCCACAACTGCAACAACGGGCTTCAAGGCGAGGACATCGGCCACATCTATCCCGGCAGCGAGCGCTCGTTCCACATGATTCAGGCCGCGAAAGGAACGGCGAAGGAACTCGGGGTGACGAAACGCGGCCACCCGAAACTCGGTGTCGCGTGGGACAAAACGGAGTGGCTGCCAGCGGACGGTATCGGCCCGCTCGGCGTCCGCGTCGCCGTACTCGACGTTGCGGACCAGCGGACGGCCTACGTCCTCGTGGACGGCAACAACATGGAACCAGGCCTCCGTGACAGAATCGTGGAAACCGTGGAGGCGGACGAGGTAGAAGTGATGACCACGGACACGCACATCGTGAACATGGTCGAGTCCTCGAATCAGGTCGGCGGCGCGGTCGACCACGACGAACTCATTTCGCTTATCACGCGATTGGTCGATGACGCCACTGCCGACCTCGAACCCGTCGAGGCCGGAATGGAGAGCGAGTACGCGGAGGTCACCGTCTTCGGCAACGACCGCACCGAGACGCTGGCCAGCCACGCCAACGCCGTCATCGCCATGGGTGCGGCGCTGGCCGGGGCGGTCATCCTCGCCGTGACGGCCATCGCCGTTCTCGTCTTCTTCCTCGCCTGAGGATTTCGAACGATTGCAGTCGCATTTATCGACGCCGCTCGCCTACTCGAATTGGGGGAGAAAAAATGGCGACCGAAACAGCCGAAATCGAAGTGGAAACGCTTCGAGCAGAGTTCAAAGGCGACATCGTCACGCCGGACGACGAACCGGCGTACGACGACGCTCGCCGGATCTGGAACGGGATGATAAACAAGCGTCCGGCGATGGTGGCTCGCTGTGAGGGCGTCGCGGACGTTCGGGCGGCCGTGAACTTCGCCCGCGACCACGACTATCCGATTGCGGTACGCGGCGGCGGTCACGGCGTCGCCGGACGGGCGGTGGTCGACGACGGCCTCGTCATCGACCTCGAACCGATGAATTGGGTGCACGTCACGCCCGAAGCGGGACGCGTTCGCGTCGGTGCCGGGGCGACGTGGGGGGACGTCGACCGCGAGACGCAAGCGTTCGGGCTGGCGGTTCCGGGCGGCGTCGTTTCGGACACCGGAATCGCGGGACTGACCCTCGGCGGTGGGATGGGACACCTCCGGCGGAAGTACGGCCTCTCGTGTGACAACCTCGTTTCCGCCGACGTGGTGACCGCCGATGGCGAGTTCGTCACGGCGAGCGAGGACTCCCACGAGGAGTTGTTCTGGGCACTCCGCGGTGGCGGGGGCAATTTCGGCGTCGTCACGGCGTTCGAGTACGACTGCCATCCGGTGGGTCCGGACGTCGCCATGTGCTTCGTCTGGTTCGACGGTGCGGAGGCACCCGACGTTCTCCGTTCGTTCCGCGAATACGCGCCGGACGCTCCCGACGAGGTGAGCCTGCTCCCGTTCTACGCGTGGGTTCCGGAACTGCCCGAGTTCCCCGAAGCGTCGTGGGGCGACCCGGCAATCGCCGTCCTCGGATGCTACGCGGGAACCCCGGAGAAAGGCGAGGAGGAACTGCGAACGGTTCGTGCGTTCGCCGAACCGGTCGCGGATTTCAGCGGGACGATTCCCTACGTCGAACTCCAGACGATGCTGGACGAGGACTACCCGAGCGGGCGGTTCTACTACTGGAAGTCGCTGTATCTGGACGCGTTGAACGACGACGTGATCGACGCCGTCGTCGACTGCGCCAAGCGGTGTCCGGTGTCGCTCTCGACTGTGGACATCTGGCAGGGCGGCGGCGCGGTCTCCCGCGTCGGCGAGACGGAAACGGCCTTCGCCCACCGCGACGCGCCGTACGGACTCAACTTCGAGGCGAACTGGGACGACCCCAGGGAGACCGAGGCGGCCATCTCGTGGGTGCGCGAATCGATCGACGAGATGGAGGGGTTCCCCGAGGGC
>NZ_JBAWAC010000112.1:0-1631 GCF_049589095.1 Haladaptatus sp.
GAACGAAGAATCGCGTCTCATCATCTACACGCTCTTCCGGGAGGAGAAAACGACGGTTCCGCTGACGAAAATTACCCAAACGGTCGCGGCGACGGTTGATGGCGATACTGAATCGATCCGTGAACGGATAGTTCGCGTACATCTCCCGAACCTCGGTTTACTCGGGATCGTCGATTACGACCTCGCCGGAGACCCGCGCGTGTGGCTCTCGGAGAACGTGGACATCGTGAACAAACGACTGCTCCACGATGTCGTCGAACAAACCGAGCGATACGAACGTTCATAACCGGGTTGCAACCGGAGCCCAATAGTAGATGGTAGTTGACTGCAAACCCGTAGTCGGTGACGGAGAGTGACATATTCAGGGAGCATGTTTGAATGAGCACGGTCGTGGAATTCACCCTACCGACGGACGAGTTCGTCCTCGCCGAGACGTTTCGCGCGGTTCCAACCGCCACGTTCGAAATCATCCGATTGGTGGCACACGACGCGGACCGCGCGTTTCCGTACCTCTGGGTGTCGAACAACGATATGGAAGCAGTCGACAAAGCGCTCGCCACCGACCCGAGCACGGAGAACCTGGAACGAGTGTCCACGTTCGACGGGACGAGCCTGTATCGGATGGATTGGATCGACGCCATCGAGGTCATGATTCAAATCCTCGTTGAGGAGGACGGGGCGATCCTCAACGCCAACGGGACGAGCGAGCGCTGGAAGATGCGGGCGCTGTTTCCGGACAGGGACTCGTTCTCACGCACGCACGACCATTGCAAGGAACGGGAGTTGACGATGACCATCGACCGAATCTACCCGCTCACGGATTTTCCACACGGCCAGTTCGGCTTGACGAAAGAACAGTATGCAGTGTTGGCCCTCGCCACTAAACGCGGTTATTTCGACGTTCCACGCACCAGTTCGATGGCCGACCTCGCGGACGAACTCGGCATCAGCCAACAGGCGGTGTCGGAGCGGCTTCGGCGCGCCCACGACACGTTAGTCCGTGGGGCGCTCGCGGTCGGTCCGGAGATCACGACCGAACCGGAAATCGGTCGATCGAGACGTTAGATCGGGATCGAATTCCCAATGAGTTGGTCGTGTGCACGTCGGATCCGTTCCGACACTGCTTGGTGTGAAACCCCGATTCTGTCGGCCAGTTCGCCGACCGTGATCCCGCGTGGAATGTCGTAGTAACCGTGCTCGAACGCCAGTTGCAACACTTCCAACTGCTCTTCACTGAAGTCGATCTGCTCCCCGGAAACGCCGTCCAGTTGCTGAAGCCGTCGAATCTCCATCGAGATACCTCGGTCAGTACACCGATGATACAGCCTCGATGCCATCTCTCGGGTGGTGGTTCGGAGCCGAAACGTCCAGTGCTGTTTCGTGCCGGAGACCTGACTGATGACGACATCGTCTTCGAGGATCGTCTCGAAGACGGACCGCGGCATCGATGTCCAGTTGACGGCAAAGAGCGTCGAACGCGAGTTCGAGACGATCGTTTTCACCGAAGTGAGGGTCGGATCCGTTCGGAGCACGTCGGCGACGTCTCGGTCGCTTTTCACACGAAGGAGCGGCGGGCCTGTTTCGGATCGATACGAGATCGTGGGAAGGAGTTCGAACCGGGCCTTCGGGAC
>NZ_JBAWAC010000113.1:0-7559 GCF_049589095.1 Haladaptatus sp.
CAATCGCTATGATACGTCTGAAGACAGTGTGTGAGGAGGTTGATAACTCACCGCACTGTCTTCGCCATACGGCGAGCGTTCGTCGCTCAATTGGTCGCTGACCGATTCGGTTATTATTCTCCCCGTGAGGGTTTATTTATATAATGAGTTCAGTAGTCGTTCGGGCGTGGGGAATCACGCTCGGACTACTAACCGCTACACTCCTCGCGGTTGCGGCCGTCGTTCGGACAGGGGCTCCACTTCCGATCGTCGGCTTCGGGCTTCTCGTGTTCGTCGTCATCGCGTATCTGTCGTATCGCTCCGGCGGGCGCTACGAGTTCGAACACGAACACGCCAGACCGTTCGACTCCAGCGAGTTTCCGGACGTTCAACGGGTGGTCCTCGACGTCTGCGAGCGTGCCGGTCGGCCCCTCCCTCGGGTCGTCGTCATGGAGATGGACGCACCAGGTGCCGTCGTCGGCTACGACGATGGCGAACCAGTCGTCGCTCTCGATCCGCTGCTCCCGCAGATCGTCGGGCGGGCGGGAATCGAGGCGCTGTTCGCACACGAACTTGGCCACCTCGGGAACGATATTCACACGGATGCGGTCCGTGCGTACATCCCGCAGATACTGGGGTTCTGCATGTTCTGGCTCGTCTTTCTCGCGGGACGGGGTCCGTTCGTAGCCGCCGTCGGCTCGCTGCTGTTCAGTGCAGTGACGTTCATCGATGATCGACGTATCCGCCGTATCCGCTACGTTTGCAGTCTCGGTATCGAACCGCTCGCGCTCGCGCTGAGTCGGTATGCGAATCGACTGGAGGAGTACCGCGCGGATGCGTACGCCGCCCACGTCGTCGACCCCGAAACGCTCGCCGCCGCGCTCTACCGGGTCGCCGCGATCGCAACCGGCGACAACACGGAGGACATCGCCGGACCGATACCGTGGAACGCGGATCGTTCGTTCCGCTTTTCGGTGTTCGCCACCCATCCGTCCATGGAAAACCGCGTCGCCCGACTCGATTGTGAGATCCCCACGTGGGCGAGTCCATATCGACCGCGGCAGGTCGCATGACACCGAACACTCGTCTTCAGCCACTATGGACAGTGTGACCGCGTTTTCGGATCATTTCCTTCCGCCAGAAAAAATCGAGTGCCAAAGACTCGTATCCGATGGAAACTCCGAAACGATCCCCTCAACGGTCACGAATACCCGTTCGCTCGCGTTCAATTCGTCGTGGAACGTCGATGAGACCAGTTCCATGAACGTTTCCATCTTTTCGATTGCCGTCGTCGTGTCGTCATATTCGTCGACGACGTAGTCGTGCCGATGAATCAACGCCGTACTATCGACAGCCGAAACGCGGAGCTGGATGTCACCGGACGCGCCCGAGGAGTGGAACACGAGACCGACGACGACCTGTGCGGAATCGGTTACGTCGTACGCGTAGGTTGCCCGAGGATCGGTGACGCTACTGGCTGTTCCGTACCATCCGTCAGGAAGATCGACTGACCGAGAAACCGCATCCGAGTCACTGGGATTTTCTAACATGACTAGGTATCACCACGCTGTTGGAAGACGCTCGCCGAGATTCGATCCCTGCAGGGATTCACTCCACCACCCCCGACGTCCAGCCGAGCCACAGTTCGGGATACGTTTCGACAACGCGCCCTGTCGTCCGCAGTATCTCCATGGACGTTCTCGTCTTCATCCTCCCTTGAACGTACTATCCGGTCGGGCAAAAGCGCTTTGATTGAACGTTCAATAAACGTGCTTCGGAGCACGTAGGTTGACGCGAGGATTGGTTTCGGCGGACGCTAGATTACTGTTAGGCGGACAATACTAATTTTGGAGGTAAGCACGTATTACTCAAATAGATAGAGTACGAATAGAAACTATGTCCAACGGCACGAGAACCACCGAGACGACGAACTGGTTCGAAAACGGGCACACGCCAACGGACCCGACGGACCCACCGCAGTACGCGTTGGTCGCCGTTCGTTCGATCGATCCGTGCCAATCGCTGACTGTAAGTCTGATCGAAACGATCGTCGATGTTTTGGAACCGCCGAACGGTCAGACCTCGCTCAGTTTGTACCAGTACGTGAACCCGGACGCGCTCGAAGACCTCGTCGAGACGAGCGGAACGAAAAAGAGCGGCGTCGAAGTGCGGTTCGTCATCGAGAACCATCTCGTCACCGTTCGGAGTAACAACACTGTCCTCATCTACGAACCGCTCGGCGCACGACGCGACAGCGACAGAAATCCCATACTCAACGAAGGGCATCACGAACGGTGACGTTCGAGGATGTCGTGGTATCGAGAATGACGAGCGACGAATCGTATCACTTGGATCACCGGAATCAGTCGGTTAATGGGCATGGACGAATCAGTACTTCACCATGCAAACGAAGCCCACGGTTAATCATCGACGATATCGACCGTTCGGCCAGCGTACGGGGAGGACGCTATGAAGATAGACACGGTCGAGTACGACGAGGTCAGACCCGGCGAGATGACGGGTACCGCTGTTCAGCGTCGAGAAGACCGACATCTTCTGACGGGGGATGCTCGGTACACCGACGACATTCAATATCCGGGGATGGGCTACCTCGCGCTGCTCGGCAGCCAGTACGCTCACGCCCGAATCGAGTCGATCGACGTGAGCGACGCCGAAGCTCGTAGCGACGTGATCGCCGTCTATACGTACCACGATCTGCTCGAATCCGGCCTCGATGGCACGATGCCGGCCGCCGAATTGGACGCCGAGGACCTCCAAGAGGACGGCACCAACGAGGAGGACACGTCCGTCAAACGACCGCTCCTCGCCGACGATCGAGTTCGGTATCAGGGCCAACCCGTCGCGGCAGTCGTCGCCGAAGAGCGCTACGCCGCCTTCGACGCGCTCGATGCGATCGACGTGGAGTACGAACGACTCGATGCGGCCCCGGAACTCGACGACGCGGTATCGTCGGACGCGCCGACGATTCACGACCTCGCACCGAACAACGTCGCCTTCGAGTGGGAGACCGGCGACCGCGAGGAGACCGAAGAGGCGTTTTCACGGGCCGCACACACGGTCTCGCTCGATCCGTCGAACAACCGCGTGATTCCGACGGCGATCGAACCCCGAGCGGCGGTCGCCCAGTACCAACCATCGGACGACAAGCTGACCGTCGAGCTATCGAGTCAGAACCCGCATGCAGTACAGAACCGACTCGGCGACGTTCTCGGATTACCTCGTCACCGCATCACCGTCCGCGTGCCGGACGTCGGCGGCGGCTTCGGCGCGAAACTCCAGCCGTACGCCGGTCATCTCCTGACGGCGTGGTGTTCGATGCAACTCGAACGGCCGATCAAGTGGCAAGCCCGCCGGACCGACGACTTCCAATCGATGGTTCACGCTCGCCGACAGCGGACCACCATCGAGGCGGCGCTGGACGAATCGGGACACATAGTGGCACTTCGAGGGGAGATCGACGCGGACCTCGGCGGCTATCCCACGGTCGGTGGCGTCGGCATTCCGAAGGGAACCGCCGGGATGCTCTGTGGGGCCTACGACATCGACGTCGGACACGTCGCCGTTCGCGGGGTGATGACCAACACGGCCCCGATATCGGCCTACCGCGGTGCCGGTCGACCGGAGGCGGCGTACATCATCGAACGACTGGCGAGTGCCTGCGCCCGCGAACTCGACATGGACCCGGTCGGATTCCGCCGCCGAAACTTCATTTCTCCGGAATCGTTCCCGGTCGAGACCGGCCTCGGGATGAACTACGATAGCGGCGAGTACGAGAAGACCCTCGACCGAGCCCTCGAACTCGTCGAGTACGACGCGTTCCTCGAACGGCAGGAACGTGCCCGGGACGATGGACGGTATCTGGGCATCGGGATTTCGTCGTACGTGGAGATCTGTGGCGGGTCCGCGGGGAGCATCGAGAGCGGCCAAGTGAGGGTCAACGCCGACGGGCAAGTCGTCGTTCACACCGGCACCCAAGATACGGGGCAGGGTCACGCGACGAGCTACGCACAGATCGTGAGCGACGAACTGGGCGTCGATTACGACACCATCGAAATCGTCGAGGGGGACACCGACAAGGTCACCGAAGGGGGAGGAACCGCCGGTAGCCGCAGTTTGCCGATGGCGGGGAACGCCATTCGGAAGGCGTCCCGAGGGATAGAGGAGAAGGCCCGTACGATCGCCGCCCATCAGCTCGAAGCGTCCGAGGCCGATATCGAATTCTCGGACGGAGAGTTCCACGTTCGAGGCGCACCGGAGTACGGCGTTACGTTTCGAGACGTCGCTAACGCCGCGTATAATCCGCGAAAGCTCCCGGACGACGTCGATCCCGGCTTAGAGACGTCGGTGTACTTCGAACCGGAGGGATCGACGGCCCCGTTCGGTACCCACGTCGCGATCGTGGAAGTCGATCCGGAGACCGGCGAAATCTCGTTCCAGCGGTACCTCGCCGTCGACGACGTCGGCCCGCAGGTCAATCCGAAACTGGTCGAGGGACAGATCGTCGGCGGGATCGTCCAGGGAATCGGTCAGGCGTTGTACGAGGACGGTCACTACGACTCGAACGGGAACCTCGCGACGTCCTCCTTGCAGGACTACGCGATCCCGAAGACGATCAGCGTCCCCGACATCGAGTGGGACAGCACCGTGACGCCGTCGCCGAACAACGCCCTCGGCGTAAAGGGCGTGGGCGAGGCGGGCACCATCGGCTCGATGCCCGCGGTCGTCAACGCGGTACTCGACGCGCTGGAGCCGTTCGGGGTCGAGACGCTCGACATGCCGTTGACCAACGAGACGGTGTGGTCGGCAATCGAGAATGCAGACAGTAGATAAGGTTCAAAACGGAAAGTCCTACTCCGACACTCGCCCGACGATTTCTTCGGGCGTGAACAGGGCAACGTCGTCACGGTCGTCAGCGGCGGCTCGGAGTCCGTCCGAAAAGCCGGACCGACAGAAACAACAGTAGTGGAGGGTCGGTTCGCTACCGTCTTCCGGCGTCCACCGAATCCGTGCCGCGCTCCGTTCGAGGTCGGCGAGGTCGCCTTCGTTCATCTCCCGAGACGTGTATTTACATTCACCAGCGACGAGCGTCCCGTCAGTTCCGAGGCCGACGACGTCGAGTTCGTGGTGACGATGCCACCAGTACCCGATCCCTTGGAACGTCGTCGAAATCAACGACGGAAGGGCCTGCTGGCACGCGATCTCGAACATCGAACCCATGTAGTCCGAGAACGATGGTTCGACCAACCGTTCGTAGGCCTCGCTACCGAGTTGCGCCAGTTTCCCCTCCTGACTGTAAACGTATCGAAACCAGAAACGGAAGAGCGGTTCCTTCAATCGATATCGACTCTTGCGTGTCGCGTTGGGATTCGCCGTCACGGGAATATCGCGTTCGACCAGCCTGAGACGCCGGAGTTTCGAGAGATACGACCCGAGCGTGTTCGAATCGACGCCGACGAAGTTCGCGATCTCGTTCGCCTCGCGCTTACCCGTCGCGATCGCTCTGAGGATGGTGTAGTACGTCTGCGGTTCTCGAATCCCGAACTCCGTCCGGAGCAGGAATTCCGGTTCGTTGTGCAGGACACCGTGTTCCGAGAGGACGTGGGATCGAATGTTCTCCGGGAGCGACGTGGACGGGGAGAGTGCCCGGAGATAGTAGGGCGTTCCGCCGAAGACGCCCCAGAATTGGAGGATCGTATCTGGATCGTCGGTCGGGTAGAACCGCCGAGCGTTCTCCAACGAAAGCGGCGGAAGGTCGATCGCGGCCGTTCGCCGACCGTACAGCGGGCTCCCACCGCTCAGGACTTTCTCTTCCATGACGCTGATGGACGACCCGACGAGTACGAGTGTCATCGCCGTCCCTTCGAGGTGCAGATCCCAGACGCGCTGGATCTTCGACGGAAGCGCTTCGTCCGACTGGATCAGATACGGAAATTCGTCGAGAACGACGACTGCGTCCTCCCGTCCGAGCGCGCGCAACAGTGCCTCCCAGTCGCGCTGGATGTCGTCGATGAGAGGAACCGTTTCACTCGCCGTTTCGACGAAGTCGGCGAGTTGTACCTCGGGCGTCTCCTCGGTTGCCTGCCAGTAGACGGCGTTCTCGACGTCCCCTATCGCCTCACGAACGAGTGCGCTCTTCCCGAGCCGTCGGCGACCGTAGATGACGACCAGATCGGCCGTGTCACTTCGGAACCGTGATCGCAGCGTATCGAGTTCCGCCTCGCGGTTGACGAAGCGTGAGTGAACCATGGGGTCAACTACGGAACGGCGGTAGATAGTGCTACCGATTATCTAAATCGTGATTTTACTAATCGTGATTTTACTAATCGTGATTTAGTAAACGGGGGAGTTTGCGACTCCGATGACGACTACCGAATTCGGGCTGTTAGTCACAATTCGGACGGTTTCCACCTATCGCGTCACGGATCAGCCGAAACAACGCCTCACGCCGTGTTCACCATCCCGCCATCGACGATGATCGATTCGCCCGTCACGTACCCCGCGAGGTCGCTCGCCAAATACAGCGCCGTGTCGGCGATGTCGTCGGGAGTTCCGAATCGCCCCAGTGGAATCGACTGGCGCATCTGTTCGCCGGATTCCGTGCCGATGGTCGGAACGTCTTCGATCGTCATCGCCGTCTCGATGACGCCCGGGTGGATGGCGTTCACCCGAATCCCGTCCGCTCCGAGTTCCGCGGCGAGCGAGTACGTGAGCAGTCTGATTCCTCCCTTCGAAGCACAGTACGGCGAGAGGTCGCTGTAGCCCTGAATCCCCGCGATGCTGGAGATGTTCACGATGCTGCCGCCATCGTCCTCGCGCATCCGCCGTGCCGCCGCCTGTGAGCCGAAGAACACGCCGTTCAGGTTGATATCCAGCAGTCGCTGGTACGCGTCCGGGTCGATGTCGGTCACCGGAGCGGTCGGGCCGACGATACCCGCGTTGTTCACCATCACGTCGATGCCGCCGAACTCGTCCACGGCCGTATCGACGGCCGCCGTCACGGCCGCTGGGTCACTGACGTCACACGGAACGAAGACGGCGTGTGCGTCGGTCTCCTCCTCGATCCGTTCGTGGGTCTTCGCCCCGTCCTCACGGGGGTCGTCCCGCACGTCCGCGATGACGACGTCGGCCCCCTGTTCGGCGAACGTTTGTGCGATGGCTCGACCGATTCCACTTGCAGCACCCGTTACGACCGCTGACCGTCCCCCAAGCATCCCATCCATACGGGAATAGATGGTGTCATTCGTTGTCAATGTTGCTGCGGCCTGCTTAGCGGCGTCAAATCGGCATTTCGTGTCATCGAACGAGCCGTGTCCATTATATGACGTGCGCCGATATGTACTGTCAATGGTACCGTCGTCTCCGACCATCGGGTTCCTGCACTGTGACGACCTCTCTTTCGAGCAACAGTCGGCGCTCGATTGGGCGACGACCGAACTGGGTGCCGTCGAGCTTGTCCCGGTTACGGAGCGTGACGACAGCGGCTTCGAGGAATACGACGTCCTCTGGTGGCACCGTGAAACACCGGTGAACCCGCAAACCATCGCCGAGGCGGCCGACGT
>NZ_JBAWAC010000114.1:0-16417 GCF_049589095.1 Haladaptatus sp.
GGTTTCATCCCTGCCATCTTAACTCCACCGCGGCCGTTTATCTCTGTAAGGTAAAACAGCTATTTGAACAACTATCGGTGTTTTGAATCTGTTTCTATGGAATTTTGGAAAGTTCCGGAGTTACAGCGGCTCGTCGCCGTCGATGATACCCGCCGCGCGTCGCGCGAGGTCGGGCACCCGCTCCTCCATCTGCGGGTACATCGGGTCGTCGCTGTTGCCTTCGAGGAACCGCCGGTAGAACATCTCGCCCAGCGCGGCGAGTTTGTACACCGCGAGCGCCCGATAGAATCGGTCGTTCTCGTACTCGATACCCGCCGCGTCCTCGTAGCGCTCCACGAGTTCCTTTCGAGTGGGGTACTCGTCGGCCTCCATGAACGTCGAAACCAGTTCCGGCGTCGCCGGTTCGGGGTCACCGGGGTCGCGCCAGTACGACAGCATCCACCCGAGGTCGGCCAGCGGGTCACCGAGCGTCGCCATCTCCCAGTCGAAGACGCCGACGATTTTCGGCGGCGTCTCCGGCCCGTACATCACGTTGTCGAGTTTGTAATCGCCGTGCACCAGCGTGTGCTCGTGTTCGTCGGGACAGTTGTCGGCGAGCCAATCGCCGACCGTCTCCAGTTCCGGGACGGCCCGCTCCTCGGTCGTTCGTTCGAACGCCCAGTCGAGTTGCTTGGTCCAGCGTTCGACTTGCCGCTCGGTGTAGCCTGACGGATAGCCGAACTCGCCCAATCCGACCGCCTCGTAGTCGAGCCTGTGAATCGCCGCAAGCGTGTCCGCGAGTTCCTCGCCGATGGACCGTCGCGCGTTTGGGGTTCGGAAGCGCGGTGGCTCCTCGTCCCGGAGCACGTCGCCCTCGACTCGGTCCATCACGTAGAAGTCGCTGCCGATGATCGAGTGGTCCTCGCAGGCCAGCACGGTCGTCGGAACCGGAACGGCCGTGTCCTGAAGCGCGTCCATCACCCGATACTCCCGAAGCACGTCGTGAGCCGTCTCGGCAGTCTCACCGGGTGGCGGTCGCCGAATCACCAGTTCTCGGTCGCCCCACGTCACGAACAGCGTCTCGTTGGAGTGGCCCTCCGCGTGGTGGGAGACGTCGTACATCTCGGCATTGCCCAACTGTTCTTCCAGATACGTCCGGAGCGCGTTCGTATCGACGAGTCGTTCGAAGTAATCCCCATTTTCGTTGGTCATCGGTAGTCCTCCAGTCCGCAATTGGCTCGTGTGGTCGTCTGCTCGTTCGCCCGTCCGTCCGACCGTCCGCCCGCTCGACCGTATGACGGCGTTCGGTACACCGCGTGACAGACACGCGGCGGACGGCCACATCGGCTTCGTGGTCACTCGATTGTACGTGGATGTCCGGTATAGAACTTACGAGGGTAACGAAACGAGAGAAATACTTTTACACTGTTGAATCGCCGTTGTGGATATGGAGTACGACGATCCGAAACGAGGGCGAGACGTCGCCGAACGCGTCCGGACGTTCGTCCGAGACGAGGTGATTCCCGTCGAGCGCGAGTATCTCGGCGGGGAACCCGTTTCCGACGACACCATGCGCCAACTCCGCGAACAAGCGAAGGAGTACGACGTGTACGCACCCCAGATTCCGGAGGAACACGGCGGATTGGGAATGGAGATCCACGAGATGCTCCCCGTCTTCGAGGCGGCCGGGCGGAGCCTCCTCGGCCCCGGTGCCATCCGCGTGGACGCCCCGGACGAGGGCAACATGCACACCCTCGAACTGGTGGGAACGGACGAGCAGAAGGAGAACTGGCTCGACCCGTTGGTCGCGGGCGACGCCAAATCCGGCTTCTCGATGACCGAACCGAACCCGGGTGCCGGTTCGGACCCGAAGATGCTCAGGACGACCGCGGAGCAGGACGGCGACGAGTGGGTGATAAACGGCCACAAGTGGTGGACGACACAGGGGAGCGAGGCCGACGTTCTCCTCGTGATGGCGTTGACCGACCCGGACGCCCACCCCTACGAGGGATGTTCCATCTTCCTCGTTCCGTCCGACACCCCCGGCGTCGAAGTCGTGCGCGACATCCCGCACGTCGGCGGCGGCGTCACCGGCATGAGCCACGCGGAGATCAAGTACGAGAACGTTCGAATCCCGGAGGAGAACCTGCTCGGGGAGGAGAACGCCGGATTCGCCATCGCCCAACAGCGACTCGGTCCGGCGCGGTTGACCCACTGCATGCGCTACTCGGGCATGGCCGAACGCGCCCTCGACATCGCCAAAGCCTACGCCGACGAGCGCCAGGCCTTCGACGGCCCGCTCTCGGACAAGCAGGCGATTCGATTCGAAATCGCCGAAATCGAGACCCGACTCCACGCGGTTCGGACGATGGTCCGTCACGCCGCCGGGCAGATCGCGGCGGGCGAGGAGGCCCGTATCGCGGTGTCGATGAGCAAGGTGTACGCCGCGAACGTCGTTCAGGACGCCATCGACACGGCCGTCCAAATCTGTGGCGGCAACGGCATCGGAAAGGACCTCCCGCTCGCGGATTTCTACGAGAGCGTCCGTCAGTTCCGCATCGTGGACGGCGCGGACGAAGTCCACAAGCGGGTCATCGCGCGGGACGCGTTTTCAGACCTCGACCCGAGCGAAGTCGAGCATCTGGTTCGGTACGACGGGTAATTGTCAATCGACTCCGCTCGACTCTTCGCTTTTCGACTCGACACCGACGATCGAGAGGATTTCCCGTAAGTCGTCGATGGCGTAGTCGGTTTCCGGCCCGTCGTCCGCCCCGTACGCGACGGCCGTCATGCCGACCGCCGACGACCCGGCGATGTCGTGGTCGTACCGGTCGCCGATCATGAGCGCGTCGCTCGCCGGAACGTTCGCGGCGTCCAGGGCCGTCTCGAACATCCGCCGGTCGGGCTTGGTTCGGCCGACCATCTCGGAAGTCGTTATGGAGTCGAACTCCTCCCGCACGCCGAACGTCTCCAAAATATGGACGCCTTCCTCGGTGTCCACGTCGCTGATGACGCCGACGTGGAGGTCCGTCGTCGCCAGTCGCTCGACCGCCTCGACGGCACCGGGATTGGGTCGCAGCGTTTCGGCCATCACGCGCTCGAAAACGGGTCGCCACTCGTCCTCGGGAATCACCTCCCCCGTGATTTCGTCCACGGCGCGGTCGTAGGCGGTTCGTGCGCTCCGGAACGCCGTTCCGTCGCGCTCCCGAAAGTGTTCGCCGACGGCGGTTCGCCAGCGCTCGATGGCATCCTCGACCGATTCGTCACCCGAGCGACAGGCGACGATGGTTCCGACGAACTCCTCGTGTGCACGCCGGACGGACGCCGTATCGAGGATGACACCGCCGATGTCCCAGAACACCGCCCGCCAGTCCCGCCGTTCGTCTTGCATGGTCAGCAGTTCATCTCCTACGATCAGCTATGTACTGGCGTTCCCGGGAAATCAAGATAACGATCGAAGAGTGGAATCCACATTTATTACCATGCGGCGGAATATTGGCGACTGTAGTTACCAATGGAAATTTCAGTTGCAGGACGACCGACAGCGGAGGATTGCGTATGACCGTCGAACAGTTCAGCGTCGCCGGGAAGACCGCAATCGTGACGGGTGCATCGAGCGGTATCGGACGGACGATTGCCGAGCGATTCGCCGACGACGGCGCGAACGTCGTCGTCTGCTCGCGCGAACAGGGGAACGTGGACCCGGTCGCCGAAGGGATAGCGGCGAGCGACGCGTCGGGTCGCGCGCTGGCGGTCGAGTGTGACGTGACCGACCGCGATGCCGTGGAGGCACTCGTGGACGCCACCGTCGATGAGTTCGGGGGCATCGACGTGTTGGTCAACAACGCCGGTGCCAGTTTCATGGCTCCCTTCGAGGACATCAGCGAGAACGGGTGGGAGACCATTGTGGATATCAACCTTCACGGGACGTTCCACTGCACGCAGGTCGCCGGGGAGCGCATGCGCGAGAACGGTGGCGGTGCCATCATCAACCTCGCCAGCGTTGCCGGGCAGGGTGGCGCGCCGCAGATGAGCCACTACGGCGCGGCGAAGGCCGCCGTGATCAACCTGACGTCAACGCTCTCGTTCGAGTGGGCGGACGAGAACGTTCGCGTCAACTGCATCGCACCCGGGTTCGTCGCCACGCCGGGCGTCGAGAGTCAGATGGGGGTCAGCGCCGACAACATCGACCGAGGGGACGTGAAACGCCGCATCGGAACGAGCGAGGAAATCGCCGACATCGCACAGTTCCTCGCCAGTCCCGCCTCGTCGTACCTCGTCGGCGAGACGATCACCGCGCAGGGCGTGCCGCGCATTCTGGAAACGCCCGACGTGTGAACTCGGCCAGTACCGTTCCGCACTCCTTCTCCCGACGCTCGTTCGACCCGGAAGACGTAAAAAAGGACAGTGTCGCGTTTCGCCGTTAGAGGGTGATGACGTACCGGTACACCGCGCCCAAGACGACACCGTAGGCGAGATGCCAGACGAGGCTGGGCAACGCGAACGTCGGCACGGCCGGTGCGCCAGCAACGCCGACGGCCTGGAGCCACAGCGGCAGGACGATCGAACCGGTAATCACCCACAGAACCACGCCGTAGGCGGCCCCGAGTCCGATTGTCGCGGATTCACTGTCGGTGTATCTACGCAACGACGTCAGGGAGACGATTGCGGCGAAGACGAGGCCGAGAACCGCGCTGTTGAACAGATGGACTATCCATCCGGCGACAGCACCCTGCTGTCCGTACAGCGCCGGAATTACGGTCGTGAGTGCATCTGGACTCAAAACCAACAGGAAAATCCCCATCGCGATACCTCCCGCGAGACTGGCGATGATCGCGCCTAACCAAGGCTCGTACCGCTGGGTCGTTCGTTCAGCAGCGGCACTCTCCGCTGCGGGCGTTTTTGATGCCATATGGTAACACATACCACGAAAGACTATCCAGTTGTCGTCCCCGTCCGAACCGGCCGGTTTCTTCGAAATCCGGGACACCGGTATTGGACGGACATCACGGACGTCTACGGATGTTTGGCTTCGAGAACTTCGACTTCCTCGATCTGTGGCGGTCGTGCGAGTAATTCGTCGGCGCTCTCCTCCAACGCGCTGGCGATTTTCCCGTCGAGGTGTGCCTGCCGTCCCTCCTCGTCGGGGAAGGTGTCGTAGATGCCGAACGTCGATTCGTCGAACTTGAGCGCGAACCACGTCGTCGTCTTCTCTTCTTCTTGTGCCATCGGTAACGCCGAGCGTAGGAACTCCTCGACTTCGTCTTCTTTTCCGGTTTTCGCTTCGAGCCGTGCGAACAACGCGTACTCCGAGTTACTCATGAGTTCGTAAGAGGTACCACGGTACTCCGGATAAACGCTGTCGCCAACGTGTGACAGTTGGAGAATGTCGCTGTTTCCTGACTCATTATATTCAGTAGGTCGGTAAGTTCTTAAATCGTTATCATCTTCCTCCTTTTATGGCTGATTTTGGAACATTGAATGGAAGATACACCGTCAAAGATGACGTGATACTCATCGAAAATTCGATGATCACCTCGTTCAAGAACATATTCTCTTTGAGTAAACCGGTCTTTTTCGTATTCATCCTTCTACTCTTGGCTCCTATCGCCATGATTCTCAGCGGTGACGGGACGCTTCGTACTGGTGGTGAATTCATAATCGCGTTCCTCGTCGTGTTTGTACTCCTCTCGTATATCCTTCAAAAGGCCGACAAAACCAGAACCACATCAGCGAGGGAAGTCCGCCGGGAGCAAGTCGATAGAATCGTATGTCACCCAGGAGATGAGAGAAGTCACACAGAATTCGCGATTATCTACAAGAAGGGTGGTGAACTGGAACTTCATGACTTACGCCTCGATACGTACTACAGCCCGGATATCACTGGCCCGATGAAAGCCAAATCCGTTTTTCGTGATGCTGGCTTCGAGGTAGAAGAGGAAGGTAGTTGAAATTAGAACGTCGTCTTCTCGCGGCTACAGGTCACTAATCGACGGGTTTCCGTCAGTCGCTCGCACACGCTTTGCAGTGCTCGCGGATTGTTCGGCAGAAGTGGGCCCTATCGGATTCGAACCAATGACCACCCGGTTATGAGCCGAGCGCTCTAACCAGACTGAGCTAAGGGCCCGTATCAATCAACCGTAATCTGGCATACCTCTTTAGCGTACCGGGTTCTGTCTGGATTTTACGGTATATCGACAGAACACGCTCGCCGATGAAGTAAATCGAAGAAGCGCCGCCGCCAGGGCTCGAACCTGGGACAACCTGGGTAACAACCAGGTGCTCTACCAACTGAGCTACGGCGGCTTCCGACTGCATTCATCCATAGACCGAGTTGTTTGATAGGGCTTTCGTTTTCGTCCGACAGCATCGATACGTTTTCACGCGCTCGTGGAAAACGTTCGCCCGATGGAACGGTTCGAGGAGGTCGCTTCGGCGGTTCGAGCGGGGATACAACCGGACGCCGAGGAACGGCGTCGGCTGCGAACGGCGGTTCGGGAGTTGACGGAACGCGCCGAAGAGACGATCGCCGACCTGTCGGTGGACGCCGACGTGATTCAGGTGGGAAGCACCGCCCGCGGGACGTGGACGAGCGGCGACCGAGATATCGACCTGTTCGTTCGCTTCCCGCCGGACCTCGACCGTGAAGAGTTGGAGTCGTTTGGGCTGAAAATCGGCCACGCCGTCCTGCCGGACGGACACGAGGAGTACGCCGAGCACCCCTACGTGAAAGGGGAGTTCGACAGGTTCGACGTGGATTTCGTCCCCTGCTATCGCGTCGAGTCGGCGACGAATATCCAGTCGGCGGTGGACCGGACGCCGTTTCATACGCAGTATCTCGAAGCGCGGTTGGACGACGAGTTGGCCGGAGAGGTACTGTTGTTCAAGCAGTTCCTGAAGGGCATCGGCGCGTACGGAAGCGACCTCAGGACGAAGGGATTTTCGGGGTATCTGGCGGAGCTACTCGTCCTCGAATACGGGAGCTTTCGCGGCGTGTTGGAGGCGGCCGCGGAGTGGACGCCACAGGTCCGCTTCGATCCGGAAGACCACGGGACGGCGACGTTCCACGACCCGCTGGTCGTCATCGATCCGACCGACCCGGAGCGCAACGTGGCGGCCGTCCTTTCGGCCGAGAACGTCGCACGGCTCCAGCATTACGCCCGTGACCTACTATCGAAGCCGCGCGAATCGGTATTTTTCCCGGAATCACCGGAGCCGTTGACGGCCGACGACGTGCGCGAGTTCGTCGCCGAGCGCGGGACGACGCCCGTGGCGATTCGGTTCGACGCGCCGGACATCGTGGAGGACCAGTTGTATCCACAGCTTCAGAAATCGCTGTCGGGCGTCGCTGACGCGCTCTCGCGGCGCGGGTTCGACGTCCTCAGGTCGGAACTGTTCGCCGACGACACCGCCGTACTGTTCTTCGAACTCTCGGTGGCCGAGCGACCGGCAATCGAGCGCCACGACGGACCGCCGATTCACGTCCGTGCTCACGCGACCGGGTTCTACGAGAAGTACGCCGACTCGGACGCGTACGGCCCGTTCATCGATGGAGATCGATACGTGGTCGAACGGGAGCGGGAGTTCACGAACGGGGTGTCATTCCTTCGTAGCGATGCCGTCCTCGACGCCGCGCTCGGTGTTCACGTCGAATCGGCGATGAAACGGGAGTACGACGTGCTTTCGGGCGACGAGGTCGGCGCGTTGGCCGCGGAGTTCGGGACGGAACTCGCCCGATATTTCGGCCCAGTTCCCTGACTCAATTCCCCCGAATTTTGCAATCAAAGCTATGTATGGGTCTGTTTAACCATCAGGATTATATGGATGGTGTGCATTAGCATAGCATGTATGGCCTCCGCACCAACCGGAGACGACGAATCCGTGTTCGACCAGTTCCTCGAAGACCATGGTCACGAGACCGAACAAGTAGACTGGGAACAGGAGTATAACAAAAAGCAGTGTCCGGAATGTGGTGGACTTCATAACCTTACGGCGACCGAATGTACGGTCTGTGGTTGGAATCCGTAGTCCCCGTTGATCCACTAACAGACTCGTCGTACGAATATCGAACACCGGCTACGACCGTTCTTTCTTTGACGTCGCTCGATCGGCAACCCGCGTAACCCGTTCTACCGATAGAACCATCACAGGTTATTTTCACCATAGGATATGAGATAAAATTCTGAATTGTCAGAATTGCGTTTGGTTCGTGACGACGTCGTACGCATGTGTGTTCACACCGCCTGGAACGACCGATCCACGCGTCTGTCCGAACTGTGAGGACGAGGTTCGGGACGGTGCGGCGGTACGCGATGCGCGCTCGTCCTGCGGCACGTAACGGCCACGACTCCGATTCACGTCGTTTTATACGTTCCCGGAACCTGTGCTGGTGTAATGACTACGCCAATGGCAGAGACGGACGCAAGAGTAACCCGGTTGTTCGGTGGGCCGGGAAGTGGTAAAACCACCGAACTACTCGATAGAGTAGAGGACATTCTCGCACAGGACGGGGTCACGGTAAAGGACCTCCTCGTCGTGTCGTACACCCGTGCTGCCGCGAACGAGGTTCGAGAACGGCTCGCAGAGCGTCTCGACGTCGACCCACGTTCGCTTCAGGGGAACGTCTGCACGATGCACGCGAAAGCCTACGAACTGCTTAATCTCTCCCGCGGTGACGTCGTCGGTGAGAAGGACAAACAGGAGTTCTGTGAGGACTTCGGCCTCGAATACGAGGACGAGTACAGCGGTTCCGGTCGTCGAACGGCCCGTTCGACGACGCTCGGCAACAAGATTATCGCAACCTCCCAGTGGCTCCAGCGAACCCGACGGCAGGTCGCCGACTGGCACGACGTTCCGTTCCAGTGGGACGTCGAAGAGGTTCGACTGCCGCCGGACATCGACCCGAACGCACAGGAGGGCAACAAGTACACCCCGACGTGGCCGAGCAGTGACGACCGATTCGACGTTCCGGAAGCCATCCGTGGGTGGCGAAAGTACAAGGGTGACAACGGACTCGTCGGGTTCGCCGACATGCTCGAACGCGTGAAACAGCGTTCGCTTCTCCCCAGCGTCGATTACCTCATCATCGACGAGTTTCAGGACATCACGCAACTGCAGTTCGACATCTACGAGGAGTGGAAAGAACACATGGAAAACGTCCTCATCGCCGGTGACGACGACCAGGTCGTCTACGCGTGGCAGGGTGCGGACCCCAAACTCCTGCTCGGCGAGGGCGGCGAAGACGTGATTCTCGACACCTCCCACCGACTCCCCTCCCGCGTTCTCAAAGTCGTCCAGAAGGAAGTCAGCCACATCGAAGAGCGACAGGAGAAGAACCTCAAACCGCGCAAGGAAGGCGGCACCGTCGAAGCGGTCGAGAACCCGTCGATGCTTGACCTCGTGCGGAACGTCCGCTACACCATCGAGGAGTTCGACGGTACCGTGATGGTACTGTTCCGCGCCCGCTACCAGATGTTCCGCTTCGTGGACGAGTTCATCGACGAGGGCATCCCGTTCCGCACGCTGACCGACCAGCGAATGTGGACCGACCGCCTGAACCAGTACGTCGAAGCCGTCGAGCAAATCGAGGACGGCGAACCCATCGACGGACTGCAGGCGCGACGACTCGCGGACATGCTGACCGAGTCCACCTTCGGTACGAACGACCGCGACGAGATGTTCGACGCCATCGACGAGCGAAAGGAAGCGGAGGACGTGGACGACCTCACCGAACTGGAGTTCGACGCCGACTTCGTGAAGAATTTCGCGCCGTTCATGCCCGGACGGAAATCCGCCTCCGACATGGTTCGGAAGGTGACGAGCTACCAGAAGCGCTCCATGAAGGCGTACTTCAGCGGACGGTATCAGGACACGGCGCGGGACCGCGTCCGTATCGGTACCATCCACAGCGCGAAAGGTCGTGAGGCCGACCACGTGTTCATCGGCACCGACCTGACCGAGAAGGTCGTCGAACAGATGGCGGCATCGGTCGAAAACGAGGGAATCGAGGTCCCCGGTGACGAGGAGTTCACCGCCGGAACCGACCCCGTCCCGATCCTCACCGACAACGAACGCCGTGTCTTCTACGTCGGAATGAGCCGTGCTCGCGAGCGCCTCGTCATCATGGAGAACCTCGTCAGCGGCGCGCCGACGCTCAAACTCGACGTACTGCTGTACAACGAACCGAACGACAAATCGGTCGAGGACATCCTCGACGAGCGTGCGAGCGAAATCGAAGCCGAAGCCGAATAACCGAATTCTCCCTTTTCCGATACCCGCGCATTGATAGCGTTTGCCAGAGGAACTGCCTTTCATGGCAACCGCCGAATCGGAACTCGACTCGCCGTATGCGGAACTCCTCGACCGACGAAAACGAATCTCGAACGTTCAGAACGCGGGAATGGTTCTCTACTGGGACCAGCAGACGAAGATGCCCGAAGGGGGAACCCCGGCCCGTGCGAAGCAACTGGGGGCGCTCCAGTCCATCGGCCACGAACTGCTGACCGACGAGCGAACGGGCGAATTGCTGGAAGCACTCGAAGCCGAGGAGTTGGACGACGAACAGGCCGCCGTCGTCCGCGAGGTACGCCGCGAGTACGACCGCGCGGTCGCCATCCCGAACGACCTCGTGGAGCGGATTTCCGAAACGTCGAGCGAATCCCAACCGGCGTGGCGCGAGGCGAAGGCGGAAGACGAGTTCGAGACGTTCGCGCCGTATCTCGACCGACTCCGCGACCTTCACATCGAACTGGCCGAGCACGTAGATCCGGAGGAGGACCCCTACGTGGTCATGTTCGAGGAGAGCGAACCGTACCTCCCGCTTTCCCGCGTCGAGGAGATCTTCGACGAACTGCGGGAGGGACTGATTCCGCTCATCGAGGACGTCCACGAGAACGGCGCTGACATCGCCGACGACGCCTTCGCCGGAACCTTCGACCCCGAGGATCAGGAGGTGCTCTGTCGGGACGCGCTCGATCTCCTGAACTACGACTGGGACCGTGGGCGCTTCGACACCGCGCCGCACCCGTTCATGTCCGGGACGCAGTTCGATGCCCGCGTGACGACCCGGTATCACGACCACGACTTCGTGGATCCGCTGACCGCGACGATCCACGAGTTCGGACACGCGACCTACCAACTCGGCCTGCGGGACGACGCCTACGGCACGCCGCTCGGCGAACCTCGCAGTTCGGGGATTCACGAATCCCAGTCGCGCTTCTGGGAGAACCACGTCGGCCGGACGAAGGAGTTCTGGGAACTGTTCCTCCCGACCGTCACGGAACGCTTCCCGGAGTTCGAGGACGTGACCGCCGAGGAGGCCTACGAGGCGGCCAATCAGGTGTTCACGGACAACATGATCCGCGTCGAGGCCGACGAACTGACCTACCACATGCACATTATCCTTCGCTCGGAAATCGAGCAAGAGTTCGTGGCCGGGGACCTCGACGTGGACGACATCCCCGCCCGCTGGAACGAACTGATGGAGGAGTATCTCGGCATCGTCCCGGAAACGGATTCGGAGGGCTGTCTACAGGACATCCACTGGACGAGCGGGTTCGCCAGTTTCCAGAACTACACCGTCGGGAGCGTCCTCGCCGCCCAACTGTGGGCCACCATCGAGGAGGAAATCGAGGACCCGGAAAAACTCATCCGGGAAGGGAACTTCACGCCAATCCGCGAGTGGTTGACCGAGAACATCCACGAGCAGGGCCAGAAGTACACCACGGACGAACTCATCGAGGAAGCCACCGGCGAACCGCTGACCGCGGAGTACTTCCTCGACTACGTGACCGAGAAGTACGGCGATATTTACGAGTTGGACTGAATCGAAGGCGAGGTGGTTTCGGTTTGCGTCAAAAATTATTAATCTTCCAAACTCTTTCTATAGATAAGAATGGCCTCCATAGAATCGGTATCTAAAGATGTATCGTCCAGTCTCATCGCTACGATAGCAATTATTGCTGTCCTGTACTGGTTTATGACTCCTACCAGAGGTATTTCCAGAGTAGCCACAATTGCTCTCACGGTTGTTGCTGGACTAATAACATGGGCGCTCGTTACCCGGATCAAACAGTCATAGCCACCGGCCTGCATCGTCTGTAACTATTCTTCCTCGTCCTCGTCCGTTTTCGCCACCGTTCCGACGACTTTCTGGGCGGCGCTGGAGGGGATGTCGGTGGGCGTCGTGAGTTTCTCACGGACCAGCACCATACCGACGCCGATGGCGACGAACACACCGCCGAGAATCAACTCCCCGGCGACGATGCGGTCGATGCCGAAGAGCGCGATGGGGATGGCTAGCACCAACGTCGCGGCCAGACTTACGGTATCGAGGATTCCCATCGTCATGTTCTCCCGTCCCCAATCGTCATACCCATCCGTTCCGCGCCACCGACCAAAAACCCGCCGCCATCGCGCCCGGTTCCGGAACCGTTTTCAACCGCGCGGCGTCACAGTTCCGTTATGTTTACTGGAATCGTTGCGGAAGTCGGCGAGGTTCGTCGCGTCGAGGATTCGGACGGCGGTCGGCGGCTCACCATCGCGGCCGACGACGTGCTCTCGGACGTGGAGGACGGCGCGAGCATCGCCGTCAACGGGGCCTGCCTGACCGTCGAGGAGTTCGGCGACGACAGCTTCGAGGTGTTTCTGGCCGCCGAGACGGTCGAAAAGACCTACCTCGGCGAGGTGGAGGAAGGCGACGTCGTCAACCTCGAACGGGCGCTTCGCGCCGACGCCCGCCTCGACGGCCACTTCGTACAGGGGCACGTCGATACGACGACCGAGGTGGCGGACATTGAGGAGGTGGGAGAAGACTGGCAATACGAATTTGCGATTCCAGAAGGCTACGGGCAGTACATCGTGGACAAAGGTTCGGTTGCGCTCGACGGCATCAGTCTCACCGTGGCCGAGAAGGGAGAAGAGACGTTCACCGTCGCCATCATCCCGACGACGCGGCGTGTGACGAACCTCTCGGAGAAGGAACCCGGCGACCCGGTGCACCTCGAAGTGGACGTGCTGGCGAAGTACGCGGACGAACTGCTCGCCGGGCAGCGGTAGAAGTTCTCAGAACTCGAAACCGGACGACCCGGCTTCGTCGTCCGTATTCCCGTTCCGATTCTCGACCTCGTTGTTTTCCGTCTCGTCCTCCCGGTTCGCGTAGACGTCGTCGTTTCCGGGGCGATCACGTTCGTCGTTTCCGAGGAGGCTACTTCCGGTTCCACCGTTCGTGCTCGTTCGGGTTTCCGCTTCACGCTGGGAATCTACCCGTCCGTCCACGTCGCGTAGTTCGCTTTGGGAGTCGAATCCGACGGGTCGAGTTCCGTCGTCGTTCTCCATTTCGCCCCGGTTCTCGACTTGGGAGTACATGGCGCGGTAGCGTGAGATTTTTCGGTAGAGCAGGTAGCCGAAGAATCCGTCGTAGATGAAAACGAAGGCGATGTAGCCGATACCGGGAGTGATGCCGGGATAGAACGCGGCGATGAGGTCAGGGACGAATCCGACGAGCGTGTTGTACGTCGCGTGGATGAACGCGGCGATGAGCAGGCCTTTAATCACGATGGGACCTGCGTTCTCGCGGTTGAACTTCGCCAATCCGAGGTAGTAGCCCGCGAACGCGGAGTAGATGACGTGCCCCGGTCCGGCGAACAGTCGGAAGACGGCTATGTTCCCGGCACTCAGAATCAGATTAGCGTCCGACGACGAGAGGACGCCTTGGCTGATGTAGATGGCGTTCTCGATGGTCGCAAAGCCCAGTCCAGCCATCGCCCCGTAGACGGCACCGTCGATGACGGCGTCGAACTTGTCGCTCCGGTAGGCGAACAGACGCACGGCGAGCCACTTGACCGTCTCCTCGACCGGTCCGACGATGAGGTAGAAGTAGATGACCGCCCCGAAGAGTGGAATTCCGGTGAACAGCGGTTTCAACCTGGAGTTGAACACCGCCGCGAACATGGCGAACAGGACGCCGAGGCAGAACGTCCCGACGAGGAGCGGGAGGGGTTCGGACATCGTCACGTCCGCATACCAGATGTACGCCGCGAGGGCGAACGCAGGGACGACGGAGAGGAAGATGAAGACGCCGACCCACGGATTGTTGCCCACCACCGCCAAGCCGCCGAAGACTACCTGGAGCAGTAAAATCGCCGCCGCGAGAAGGATCACGGATGCACGCGCCACGATGGAGAGTCCCCCGTACACCTTCGTCGCAAACCAGTCGAGCCGTGTCCGCTCCTCCCATGTAGAGATACCATACAGATCGACCGAGTCGTCCATTCCGCGAGCGACCGGGTCTCGTTTCTCGTCCAAGTTTCAATATCACATGGATGAGGAGTAAATCGTTCGGCATGATTTTCCTAGTAGAATTAATATGAGTATATATGGCGTATTATTCCTGTAGGGGCACGTTTAATAAGAAGAATAGCCCAACGTGGTACACTATGACACCCATCAGCCACAGTCGAGGAATTATGTACTCGGCACCGCCGAAAGAAGCGACACGACGGGAGAAAGACGAATCCACCGAAGACGAACCCACGGAGTCGAATACCGTCGAAGCACCGTCCGTAACCGATCCCAATTCCAGCGTCACAGACGCGAATTGGACGGGCACCGTCCCCGCCGACGACTAAGTTTCCGCAGTCGAACCTCGTTATCCTGAAATCCCCTCCCCACAAACCGGGAGGTATATGCACGCTTTCTCGACTCACACGCAGAATATTCGGTGTCGGTTCCACTACCAGTTATGAGCACGGTTCGCATCAGAGGCATCTACACCACCGCACTCACCCACCTGCTCGGGGGGAACTTCGACGTGGTGCAAGCCTCACCGCCCATTCGACGACGGTTCGATACCGAGTTCGAAACCGGCGAGTACGACGCCACGGTCGAGACCACCGACGACAGACAGGGCGTCGGGGTCTTCGGCAACGCCGAAACCGTCACCCGAATCGCCGACGAGTTGGCGAGCCTCGATATCGACACCTTCCGCTGGGAGGACCCGGCACCGCGGGGAGCGCTGTTCGACGGCGTCGTGGACGAAACCCTCGGAAGCGGTGCAGTCGTGAACCTCGGGAACGGTGAAGGCTTCCTCCCGTTCCACTCCATCGACCGGCGAATCGACGAGGGTGACAGCGTCCGCGTACAGGTCCACGACCCGGAACCGCCGTGGTCGCGCGACCGCTCCCGCCTCGGGACCGACGTTCGGGTGTACGGCGGCGTGGCCAGCCTCTCGAAGGGCGTGGACAGCGTGGTCGCCAGCGCGCCGGACGATGCCAGTCGGCGCGAACTCGCCCGGACGACGGAGATGCTTCCGACGGACGTGCCCGACGAGTGGGGCGTCCGATGGGAGTACGCCGCCGCGGACGCCACGCTGGACGAGATGAACGACGCGCTCTCGCGGGCCGTGGAGGGTGCCGAAACCATCGAGGACGCGCTTGCAGACTCTTCCGAGTCGGTCGAAACACCCCGGACAGTCGCCGAACCGGAAGCCACGACGTGGCTCTGGTTCGGCCGGGAATCGCGCTTCGCGTTGGACGACGCTCGGCGCGAAGTCACGACGACCCTGCCCGGCCACCACCGAATCAAGGCCGCAGACTCCGCCGCGAGTACGGCGGTCGATTTCGCCGAGGACCTGTACGACCCGGACGAACACCCCGAGGACGCTCCGACCGGCGCGACCCTCCGGCAGTTCGGTCCGGAATCCGATGGCGAGGTGTTCATCGACCACGGCAAGCCCGACGGGCGCTGTTTCTCGCTCGGCAAGGGCACCGTCGAGGAATGTGACCCCGACGCCGGAAAATACACCGTTCGTCGGACGATGGGGAGTTCGGGAACCTACGACGCCATCGGCACCGACCGCGAACGCGGCGACGTGGCCATCACGAAGTTCCGCGAGGGGCGATGGTGGTATCCGACGGCCTACCGGAGCGAGGACGGCGAATCGAAGGGAACCTACGTCAACGTCTGTACGCCCGTCGAACTGTTTCCCAACTCGGTTCGCTACGTGGACTTACACGTCGATGTCGTGAAGCGGCCGGACGGTACCGTCGAACGGGTGGACGACGACGAACTCGATACGGCCGTCGAGAAAGGAAACATCTCCGAGGAACTGGCCGAGAAGGCCAAAAGCGTCGCGGCGAGCGTGGAGAAGGTACTGTCGAAGTAGCACAATCGCGAGTTTCGGCCGGTGACACAGCCGCCAGTAACGGAATCTTCGCAAGCGCCAGGAACACGCATTTTCACAACCATCGGAAACAGCTGATGACACGACCGCTAGTCGCTAGCGTCTCTCCGGAAAATCGAAGATTTTCCGGGCCGACGAATCCCTCGAAGGAGCGTCGGAGACGCGCTTGAGGGGGTGAGGAAGGCTTTTGGTCCAGATTTTTATCGAGGGTCGCTCCGCGACCCTCGCAATAAAAAGGTGGTTTCAGAAGTGCTCGTC
>NZ_JBAWAC010000115.1:0-1535 GCF_049589095.1 Haladaptatus sp.
AACTGTGGTGAACAGATATAAGTGGGTGACCAATTGATAGATACCATGAACGTAGATGGGCGTTGTCCGGTGAACGCGACGAAGACATCGTTTACGCTACTGGAAACCCTCGCCGCCGACGGTCCGCTCGGGGTGACGGAACTGGCCTCCCGAATCGACACGACGAAGGGAACCGTCCACAACCACCTGACGACGTTGCGTAGCTTGGGATACGTCAAACAGGTCGATGGCCGATACGACCTCACGCTTCGCTCGCTCGCGACGGGCGAGCGAACGAGGGATCGGATGCAGTTGTTCCGGGTCGCAAAGCCGTATCTGGACAACCTCACGAAGACGACCGGCGAGTACGCCGGTCTCTACGTCGGGGAAGCGGGTTGCGCGACTCGCGTATATCACGCGACCTGCTCCGATTCGTGGTCCCCTTCGTCGGTCAACGGCGATCAAGTGCCGTTGTACGCCACCGCGGCCGGGAAAGCGATACTCTCCTCCATGTCCGACGACCGCGTCGAGGACTGTATCCGACACCACGGATTGGACCGCTATACCGACGGGACGATTACCGACTCGTCACGGTTGTTCGAACAGTTGCGAAAGGTGCGTGACGACGGCGTCGCGTACAGCCGCGGGGAACGAATCGAGGACGTGAACGGTGTCGCCGCTCCGATCCGTGGCGGCGACACCGACGGACGGGCGGCCATCTGCGTCGTCGGTCCGGACGAGGTCCTCCACGGACGACATTTCGAGGAGGACGTCACGGGACAGGTGTTCAGCACCGCGAAGAAGATAGAACTCGACCTGCGTTCGGCGTGATGCGTTCGACTTCCTACCGCGTTCGGCGTAACGTGTTCAACGTAATGCGTTCGACGTAATTCGTTCAACTCTCCTAAACACGTGTAACCGAGCGGCTGACCGTCAGCAGTAGAACGTCCGTTCCACGAAGGTCATTACACCAATATGCCTGTAATGGATCGTTGGTTCGGCTGGAGACCAGAACGACGAGAATCCCGCAGACCACGAGTTCGTTCTCGATACCAGAACACAATGTGGTCACTTGACCATCATCTACGGCCTCGTATTTTCCCGTACCACTCTTCGAATGCGGTGCTGTCCCTGTTTTAGCGGGGACGTCGAACGAACGGGAGCGACGGTCGCGGTCAACCGGATTCTGATATCCAGAACACGATGGAACGTGATTTCGTAGTAACTGCTCCACGAAGACGGATCGGAACGGCGTCCCGGCGTCCCTCGTTCGCCGACCAGCGTCGGGGACGTCCCGTAACCGTCCGGGCGACGTCGGCAGTCGAGGATAGCCGTCGCTATCCCGTCGGGCGTGTCGTGCTATCGGATTAGACGCTCACCGTTCCGTTGACGAGTCGTCCGATACGATCGATGTCGATGGTAACCTCGTCTCCCTCAGTGAGGGTGAACGACTCCGGCGGCACGAGCGCAGTTCCGGTGAGTAGAACCAGCGTTTCGGGGAGCGAGTTGTGCCGTTCGAGATACGAGACGAGTTCCTCGCAGGTGGTCGCCATCTC
>NZ_JBAWAC010000116.1:0-3888 GCF_049589095.1 Haladaptatus sp.
CTTCCCGAGAACGTCGGCGGCGTCCGAAACTGGGATTATCGCTACAACTGGATCCGCGACGCGGCGTTCACGATTCAGGCGCTGGCCAACCTCGGACACACCGACGAGGCCGAAGCGTACTTCGATTGGTTCCTCGGACTCAGTCAAACCGAGCATCCGACCAAAATACAGCCACTGTACGGACTCCACGGCGACCCAGACCTATCGGAAAAGACGCTCGATTATCTCGCGGGGTATCGCGGTTCGACGCCGGTTCGCGTCGGTAACGGGGCCAAGGACCAGCGACAACTCGACGTCTTCGGCGAACTCCTCCTGGCGATATACGAAACCTCGGACGGCGGTGATTTCGATCCGGATGACTGGGAGGCGGTTCGCCGTATCGTCGAGCACGTCTGTGACGTGTGGGACAAACCGGACGCCGGAATCTGGGAAGTTCGTGGCGGCCCGGACCAGTTCGTTCACTCCAAGGTGATGTGTTGGGTCGCGCTCGACCGCGGCCTGCGAATCGCCGACGAGTGGGGATTCGACGCGCCTACCGAGAAATGGCAGGAGACGCGCGATATGATCCGTGGCGACGTGCTCGAACACGGCTACGACGACGAGGTCGGGAGCTTCACCCAAGCCTACGACACGGACGCGCTCGACGCGACGGCGTTGCTGATTCCCGTCGTCGGGTTCCTCCCGTTCGACGACGAGAAAGTACAGAACACCATCGACGCTATCCGTGACCGCCTCGAAACCGACGGCCTCGTGAAGCGCTACGACGCCGAGGACGGCCTCCCGGGTGAGGAAGGTGCGTTCGTCATCTGTTCGTTCTGGTTGGTGTCCGCGTTGGCCCAGTCGGGACGCGTCGAGGAGGCCCGCGAGGTGTTCGAGTCGGTCTGCTCGTACGCGAGTCCGCTCGGTCTGCTCGCGGAGGAAATCGACCCCGAGACGGGTCAGCAGTTGGGCAACTACCCACAGGCGTTCAGCCACGTCGGGTTGGTCAACTCCGCGCTGTATCTCGGCATGGCCGAGGACGAAAACGAACCCCATCCGAAGACGGTCGGGATGGAAGGCGGATAACGACGCTCAGTCGAGGGCTTCCGTCGCGTTGTCCCGCGGTCGATACCCCAGCGCCCGTTCGGTCCAAATCAGCGAGAGGAATCGGTCGTCGTTCCGCGACGTCGCATGCGCGGTGACGGTCGGTTCCGGGAGGTCCGCCTCGACGGCGGCGCGAATCACGTTTCGACAATCCCGCGGGCTCAGCCACATCGCACGGGCGAACCGGGCATGCTCGGGTGATCCGTCTTGTGTCCCGCGGAGGTCGTCCTCGGAGAGGAGCCACCCGATGCGGAGGTTGATTACTTCGATACCGTAGCGGTCGGCGTAGTAACTGCCGAGTGCCTCGCCCGTCACCTTGCTCACGCCGTAGTAGGAGTCGGGGCGCGGCGGGTCGTCGTGATATACCGGTCGAACCGTGTCCAGTTCCAGCGTCTCGGTTTCCGTCGGGTCCGCCGCGTTGTACATCCCCACCGCGTGGTTCGAGGAGGCGAAGACGACGCGCCGAATCCCGTGTTCCCGTGCGGCCTCGAAGACGTTCCGCGTTCCTTCGATGTTCACGTCCACCGTGCTCCGCCAGTCCGCTTCGGGAGAGGGATTCGCCGCCAAGTGGATCACCACGTCGTGACCCGACAGGGCGTCCGACAGTTCGTCGTACTCCGACACGTCGCACACGACGCCGTCGATATCGTCGTGTGCGCTGTGGGTAATCGGCGTCACATCGTAGTCTTCGAGCGCCGTGAGGGACTCCCGCCCGACGTTCCCGGCGGCACCCGTCACTGCGATTCGTGTCATGTCGGCGTGATTGGTACCCCACTATCCTATACGCCTCGGTAGGTGGAACTTTCAGGTTCGAACGGGAAACGAGGGGACGTAGAATCACGCGATCCGAAACGGACGGGCGTCGGCGAGGTCGAACAGGTGCAGTACGTCCTCCCGACTGTAGTGATCCAGCAGTTCGTGAAGCGAGCGGAACGTCAGGGTTTCCGTCGCGCCGACCTCCGCGAGCGCGAGGTATCGCTCGCCGAACACCGGGACGTCCTTGTTGATGACTTTCCCGAAGCCCCGGAACTTCTCGGGTCGCAGTTCGTCGAGGTCGATGCCGTGGTCGTACTCCTGCCAGTACGTGTCGTCGGGTTCCACACCGACGTTCCGACAGGCGTCTTCGAGTCGCGTGTAGTCGCCGAAGGCGTCCCACGCCGGACGGCGCAGGTCGACGTGCGTCAGTTCGGATTCGAGCAGGGAACGTAACCGCTCGGCGACCCCCGTTTCTGCTCTCCCCGCGTCCGCCGATTCCGCGGCCTTCGCTCGTCCCACCAACTGCGGCACGTCGAACGTCTCCCCGCCGTAGGTGACGACTTCGGTTCCGTCCCGTCGGGCGAACCAGTCGAGCGTTCGCGCCACCAGGTCCAGTTCGCTGGCGGGCGTTTCTCCCTCCCGAAACAGCACCTCCGCTTCACGGTCGCCGTCCGGTGATTCGTGACCGAGGGCGACCGCGAGTAACTCGAAGTAGCCGGGGTCGTCGAACTCCGGCGGTGTCTCGTACCGTTCGAGCGTCGGACTCACCGTCTCGATGTCGAGTGCGAACCGTCCTGCCATCTACCGTTCACGAGGCCGGGCGGGACAGGTAAAACTGCTATAATCGCGACGTGAGGAGGTTGATTTATTCGACGCCGTCGACGAGCCGTTCGAGTTGCTCCGGCGGAACCGCGCCGCGTGCGGCGTATCCGTCGTAGATGAACGTCGGAACGCCCGTGATGCCCTGCTGCTGTGCGTCCGTGAACAGTTCGTCGAGTTCCGCGCGGAGTTCGTCGTCGCCGATCGCGTCCCGAATCTCGTCGCCATCGAGTCCGACATCCGTGGCGAGATCGGCGAGAACGGTCGTATCCCTGATGTCGCGGCCGTCCTGCCAGAGCGCGGCGAAGATGGCTTCGTCGAAGTCGAGCCATCGGTCGGGGCGCTCGTTTTTGACGTAGTAGGAGGCGACCTGCGCGGGGAGCGAATCGACGTCGGTCGCTATCTCCTGTGCCATCTCGACCCCGTATTTCTCCTGCAACCGTCGCACGTTCTCCCGCGCCTGCTCGTAGTACTCGTCGCCCTTCCCGTCGTCCGCGGCCGTGTCGATGGTTCCGTCGGGGTTTCGCTTCCCGCTTCGGAGGTCGAACGGATGCCAGTCGAGCGAGAGCGGTTCCTCCCGCGTCTCCCGATACCGTTCCAACGACCGCCGACCGAGATAGCAGAACGGACAGACGTAATCGGAGTAGACGACGAGTTCTTCGTTCGCGTGTGCTTCGCTCATGGCCGTACGTTGTGCGGTGAACCGTTAAAAGCGGATGGCCCCGGAAGCGGTTGCCCCTTCGTCCGTGAATCGAATCCCTCAGGTGTCTCGGGAACGAACTCGACGCCAGATGGTGCCGCTGTACCCGCTCCACGTCGTCACCCAAGGGGGGAGCGTCGCGCTCCACGTCGTGCTCGCAGTCGCGGGGCTCGGGTCGGCGGCCATCTTTCTGCTGGCGCTCGGGGCATTTCGCCAACGACGTTCGCTTCCGTATCTGCTGATCGCGCTCGCGTTCGCGGCCCTCGCGGGCCGCGAACTCGTCGGTGGGCTGACGATGGCGAACTATCTCACCGCGAACGCCCATCACCTGTTCGAACACGGGTTGGACATCGTGATGATGTTCCTGCTCATCGGAGCAGTGTACTACGCCAGAACTGTGGAAAAACGATAATTTACGATGACCGAAACACGAACGCGGATACGCCGATGCGTCGAATCCCGTCCGGGAATTCACTTCAACGACCTCGTCCGGAAGTCGGACATCGCCCCCGGACAGGTCCAGTACCACC
>NZ_JBAWAC010000117.1:0-3050 GCF_049589095.1 Haladaptatus sp.
GCGGTCGCGGGCGACGCTCACTCCGGACTGTCGGGACTGCTCACGACGCTGAAGGGACTGCCGCGCGCGTACAACCGCGACCTGCAGCGTGCGACCCCGCACGCGTGGGACGCCATCGACGCCGTGATCGACGCGACGGACGTCGCTGCCGGTGCGGTGGCGACCGCGACGTGGAACGAGGACGCACTCGCAGACGCCGCGGGGGAGGGCTTTTCGACGGCGACCGGCGTCGCCGACCTGCTGGCGATGTGCGGCGTGCCGTTCCGCACGGCCCACGAGGTCGTTGCGACGGCGGGAACGAGCGACTACGATGCCCTCGATGCCGCCGCCGAGGAAGTGCTCGGCGCACCGCTCGCCGAGTTCGTCGCACCGGAGGAAGTCGAATCGGCACTCAACGTGGAAGCGAGCGTCGCCATGCGCGATTCTGTCGGCGGTCCAGCGGCCGAGACGGTCGTCGAAGCGCTGGCGAACGCGAGGGCAACGCTCGTGGACGACGAAACGACGACGACCGAACTCGCCGAGTCGCTCGAAGCGGCCGGTGAAACGCTCCAGATGGAGGTAAACGACTATGCCTGAACTACCGCGACCCCTGCGTGGGGAATTACTTGATTACTAACTCAGAACCGCGGTATAAGCCTTCTACTTCCGTTAGACGGTAGTCCGAGCTTTTTCTTCATTATTAATAACGATGGATTTAAGTCCGATAGGGCGATACGGAAGAGTACAATGGTAGAATGCGTTGAGTGCGGAGCCGATGTGGCTTTGCACGACGATCTGGAAACGGGTGAAATCATCGACTGCGGCACCTGCGGTGTCGAACTGGAAGTCATCGACGTGAACCCGCCAGTCCTCGACCGAGCGCCGGAGCTCGAAGAGGACTGGGGGGAGTAACGTGCAAATAGGCATCCTCTACTCCAGGATTCGCCGCGACGAAAAGCTCCTCCTCGCGGAGCTCCGCGAGCGCGGACACGAGGTGACGAAGATCGACGTGCGCAAGCAGACGTTCGATCTGACCGAGCCACCTGAGGCCTTCGAGGGGCTCGACCTCGTCGTGGACCGCTGTCTGGCGACGAGCCGGAGCCTCTACGCCACGCAGTTCTGCGAGGCGTACGGGGTTCCCGTCGTCAACAGCCACGAAACCGCGGAGGTGTGTTCGGACAAGGCGAAGAACAGCCTCGCACTCGCGGGCGCGGGCGTCCCCACGCCCGAGACGAAAGTCGCCTTCACGACCGACAGCGCGATGGAGGCCATCGAAAGCTTCGGCTACCCGTGCGTCCTCAAACCCGTCGTCGGGTCGTGGGGTCGCCTGATGGCGAAAATCGACTCGCGCAGTGCGGCGGAGGCGATTCTGGAGCACAAGGCCACACTCGGCCACTACGAGCACAAGGTGTTCTACGTGCAGGAGTTCGTGGACAAGCCGGAACGCGACATCCGCGTCGTCGCACTGGACGGGAAGCCGGTCGCCGCGATGGTCCGCCATTCGGACCACTGGCTCACGAACGCCGCGAAGGGCGCGAAGACGGAAGAATTCGAACTCGACGCGGAAGCGAAGTCGCTGGTTGAGAACGCCAGTGACGCGGTCGGCGGCGGTCTCCTCGGCGTCGATTTGATGGAGACCGAGTCGGGCTACACCGTCCACGAGGTCAACCACACCGTCGAGTTCAAGGCGTTGAACGAGGCGGTCGAGACGGACGTCCCCGCCGCGGTCGTCGATTGGCTCGAAACGAAGGTTCCCGCGGAGGTGGTGGCCTGATGGCTACTGCGACCGACGCGGAGACGAATACGAGCGCCGAGGCGCTCTCGGCGACCGTCATCGGAGCCAGCGGGTTCACCGGCGGAGAACTGCTCCGCCTGCTCGCCGGACATCCGAACTTCGAGCTCGCACAGGCGACCAGCAGGGAGTACACGAACAAGACGCTCGGGTCGGTCCACCCGAATTTACGTGGGTCCGACCTGCGCTTTTCGGAACCGAGCGACCTCGAATCGGTGGACGTGCTGTTCGCCGCGACACCCCACGGCATCTCGATGGAGCACATCGATTCGTTCCGCGACGCCGCGGACACCGTGGTGGATCTGAGCGCTGACTTCCGCCTCGACACGGAAGAGGAGTACGACGAGTGGTACGACGGACACAGTTGTCCCGAATATCTGGACGAGGCGGTGTACGCGCTGCCCGAACTGACGCGCGAGGAACTGCCCGGTGCGGACCTCATCGCCGCGGGTGGCTGTAACGCCACCGCGACGCTGCTCGGCCTGTCGCCGCTGTTCGACGCGGGAATCCTCTTCGGAAGCGAGCAAGTCGTCGTGGACGTAAAAGTCGGCTCGTCGGAGGGCGGCGCGACGCCGAGCAAGGCGAGCAGCCACGTCGAGCGCTCGGGCATCGTCCGTCCCTACGCGCCGACGGGCCACCGCCACGAGGCCGAAATCAAGGGAATTCTGGGAACGAGCGTGTCGTTCACCGCACACGCCGTGGACATGGTTCGCGGAGCCTCCGCGACTTGCCACGTGTTCCCCGACAGTCCCGTATCCAAAGGCGACCTCTGGAAAGCGTATCGAGAGGCCTACGAGGACGAACCGTTCGTCCGCCTCGTCGCGGGCGGCGGCGGCGTCTATCGCTACCCGGAACCCAAGGCGGTCGCCGGGACGAACTACGCCGAGGTCGGGTTCGAACTCGACCCGAGTAACAAACGCATCGTCGTCTTCAGCGCCATCGACAACCTGATGAAGGGGTCGGCTGGACAGGCAGTCCACGCCGCCAACGTCGCGCTGGGATTCGAGGAAACAGCCGGATTGGAGTTCGAGGGACTACATCCCGTGGGAAGCCCATGACAGACGAATACAGCCGCGAGGAACTGCTGGCCGCACACGACCAACTCATCGACAACGACAACGACGACGGCCTCGTCACGGACGGCGGCGTGATCGAAGACGACGAACAAGACGACGCCCCAGTCGTCGTCAAAATCGGCGGCGCACGGGCGGTGAACCCCGACGGCGCACTGAGCGACGTCGCACACCTGACTGCCAACGGGCAGGACGTGGTGGTCGTC
>NZ_JBAWAC010000118.1:0-3235 GCF_049589095.1 Haladaptatus sp.
CATATGTTGATACTACCTCCAGAAGCTGGTTTACGCTTCCAGGCGCGCGACTAGTAGGATTCAAATCCGCTCGGGTGCAGATTTTCCGCTCACGGTTCGGTCGCTTCGCTCCTTCTCGTTGTTCGCGGAGAAATCATGCCGCCTCCCGGATTTGAACCTCCGGCGAGCAAAGCTCGCCGTGCCCCCACTCGCTCGGGAAGACGAACCGCGTCTTCCCTGCCCTCGTTCGCTTCGCTCACGAGGACTCCGCTCGCGGGGACGGGGACAGCTCGATCTTCAGTCAAGCGCAATAGCTCGAATGGAAATCGCGCGAAAGAACTATGCTGCCTCCCGGATTTGAACCGAAACCAGACGTGCTCGCTTCGCTGCGCGCGACTAGTAGGATTCAAATCCGCTCGGGTGCAGATTTTCCGCTCACGGTTCAGTCGCTTCGCTCCTCCTCGTTGTTCGCGGAGAAATCATGCCGCCTCCCGGATTTGAACCGGGGACAGCTCGATCTTCAGTCGAGTGCTCTCCCAGTCTGAGCTAAGGCGGCTCATTCTGGAAAAGGCGGATGGTACAAAAAAGGATTTCGAAATCCGCCGGAGGGAAGACGAATCGACCAGAATCCCTCACACCTGCATCGGTAGCCGACACAAGCCATTTACGCACGGTCGTGGTAGATACTGGCATGGGAGAGCGAGCCTGCTATCTGGAGTTTTGTCCAGCGTGCGACGCACAGGTGACGATTGTTGATGATAAATGTCCCGACTGTGGAAATTCACTTTCAAATTCTGAGCCGAATTCGAGGAGGTGATGGCAGAAAACACCCATTGTTGTTCGAAGATGTAATACGTAGGAGGATAGAAAGCGGAGAAACGCGCAGTTGGGAGAAAACTTATACCAATACGGTACTGCAGTTCGACATACCCACATGGTGCAAGAGAACACCGAGAAATGGGACGACTGCCTGGAACGCGAAATCGACGGCGGGGTCGAACTATACGACCCCGAGAACGATAACGCGTGGATATGGTCCGACTTCGGCGTCGACCTCTCATGGGAAGCCTAGCGCACGCCCGAGGAGACCGATTTACAGGCCGACTGCTGTCCAACTGACGTACAAGCGAGTGCCCTGCCCCCTCTTTTTCGTCTCTACTCTCGGTGCTCTCGTGCGATCCATTCGCACCCGATGCACCGTTCTATCCACTTGGGAACCTTTCGTTATTTTTACCCAACTTGTAGTAGGACAACAAGATAAAGTATATAATCCATTGCTTACTGTGAATATGCAAACAGGACTGCACGTCCGAGGATGTGTCTCCAACCAACTCTCGCGTCACCAGTCCCGCCCTCCTTCCCATGCACGTTTTATCATTCGAACGCGAAACGCTCGACTCCTCCACGCTCGGGGTTTCGGGATTCCTGCTCTTGGGCCTCCTCGAAACGTTCGGTCGGTATTTTCGAATCCTCTACGGCGAACAGCAACCCCACATCGACGTTCGGTGTTGCTGGCGGCCGCTTGCGAACGCCGTGCTCGCCGGGAAACCGATCTACGTCCGACCGGCCGTGGACAACAAACCGCCGCTGTTCGAACTGCTCAACGTCACCGTCGCATCGACGGGCCAGTACTTGCTGGTCTTTTTCGTCCTGATCGGCATCGTCAACGGCGTTTCGGCGATCCTCCTCTGGCGAATCTGTGCCGACCGAGGCGCTCCTCGCGTCGGACTCATCGCCGGACTGTTGTTCCTGACGAGCGTTCCAGCCACCGGTGGCACGGTGATAAACGTGCGCTCGTTTGCGATCGCTGGCATCCTCCTCTCGCTGTGGGTCGAACATCCGCTCGCACGCGGTGCCACGATCGCAGCGGCGGGACTGTTCTCCCAACATGCGGTGTTCGCCATCCCGGCACTCGCGTACGACCGTCTCCGATATCTCGACCGGGATTCGAGTCTCCAATGGCTCGTCCGATTCGTCGCCGGTGGGGTCGCCGTCCTCGTCGTCTCGTTCGGATTCGTGTACGTCGTCTGGGGAGCACAATCCTTCCAGGGTGCGCTCTACTGGTCGTTCGGTGCCGCGGAGAAGTACACGACGAACCCCGTCGTCCCGTCGATTATCGGCGATACACACCGATGGATGGTGGCACTGTATCACGGCGTCATCAAACACCTGTTTCTCATCGTCCCCGCGACGATCATCGTCCACTTGGCCGCGACCGAACGCGGTTCGAACCGGGTGATCCATTCGACCAACGCCCCCCTCGTGACGACGACGTTCCTCGCACTTTCGATGTCGGTTCCGTTGCTCGTCCGAGCGTACCGCGCCTACTGGCTGTACCCGCTCCCCTTCCTCGCGCTGTTGGCAAGCATCGGCTATCAGCAGTTCTTCACGGTTGGAAGGAGTGAACTCCCGCCAACAGAGGGAATCAATCCCGAAAAGCGTCGCCACACCGAGACCGAGCGCCATCGTACCCGCGAGTGATACGATGAGATTGCGTAGCGGGCATTCCGACAGAAATCGCTCGTGAAGCCGCTCATCGCAAAGCGTCACAAAATCCAGTGGGTTCGGGCGGATTCGAACTACGCCAAGACGTTCCTGCTCGCTCACATTCGTTCGCTGCGCGGGCATGCGACTTGTCTGGTTCAATCGCTCTCACGTCGCCGATTTCCGCTCACACGATGGCGAGCACACGCTACGCGGTGCTCGCCGGTTGGTCGCGGAAAATCTATGGGTTCGGGCGGATTCGAACCACCGACCTCGGCCTTGTAAGGGCCGCGTCATAACCAACTAGACCACGAACCCGTACCCGGGAAAAATGGCTCCGGGGGAATAACTGTTACTTTCTCCGTTTCGTAACGACTACCACGCTCGCTAGCAACCCGCAGGTATGGACGACACGCTCTCCGCACTCGGCGAGCAGGACGGTTGGAAGGTGGACGGATTCGCCGCCCGCGTACACTATCGCGGCGCTGACGACTTCTACAGCATCGAGTACTACCAACCCAGCGAATGCGTCATCTACTGGAAGGTGAAGGGGGACGGCGACGTGGCGGTGCCGGTCGGCCGCGGGACGGTGCCCGGCCCGCTTCGTGACCGCGTGCGCATGGACTTGACCGAAGCGGGCATCGACCCCGACGTCGAAGATCGGAAGTTGTGACGCCGGTCGGTTGTACCCGTGTCGGCAACGAGTGAACTGCTTTCTCCGCGTACCTCCCTTATATCTGCCCGAATGCTTATGGACAAATCGGGCGCACCC
>NZ_JBAWAC010000119.1:0-1787 GCF_049589095.1 Haladaptatus sp.
AACGACCACACCGCAAACGGGCCACATGCCTCCCCAACCGATTCCTTCGGTCGCTGTCGCTCCCTTCGTCATCCCTCGCACGATTTTTCCAAGACGGGTCGGCCGGATCACTGGCCGACCCGTCTCGTCAGCGCGCGCCACTCGGTTGGACGGGGTGGCCGATACTGACCAACTACACGGCGCGCGAAGTCCTCGTGAACCGGGCGGGGGCTTTCGAGGACCACTTCTCAGTAACTGCAATCACAACAAAACCGAAACCATCCCGACTCACCTCTCCGTGTCGTTGCTTCAGGACATTTAAGACCGCATCCGGACTGGGTAGGAGTAATGAGCAACGACGATCAGGAACTCGGCATCACCGAGTCCAAATCGTACAGTCCCGGCGACTGGTACGCCGAAGTGGTTCTGAAGGCGGGTCTCGCCGACTACGCGCCGATGGGCGGGTTCATCGTGACCCGACCCCGCGGCTACGCCCTCTGGGAGGGCCTGCAGGAGCGCCTCGACGGCTGGTTCAAGGAGACGGGCGCGCAGAACGCCTACTTCCCCGCACTCATCCCCGAGAGCTACCTCGAACGCGAGAGCGACATCGTGGAAGGGTTCGATCCGGAAGTCGCGTGGGTGACCCACGGCGGGCACGACGAACTCGACGAACGCCTCGCGTTTCGCCCCACCAGTGAGAGCATCATCACGCCGTTCATGAGCCAGTGGGTCCGGAGCCACCGCGACCTGCCGCTCCGACTCAACCAGTGGTGTAGCGTGATCCGATGGGAAGCGACGGACACCAAGCCGTTCTTCCGCACGAAGGAGTTCCTCTGGCAGGAGGGTCACACCGCACACGAGACTCGCGACGAGGCGTGGGACGAGACGATGACCCGACTCGACCAGTACCAGCGCGTCTTCGAGGAGGTGCTGGCGATTCCGGTCATGCCCGGCCGCAAGCCCGAACACGACAAGTTCCCCGGTGCGGACACCACGACGACCGTCGAGGCGCTCATGCCCGACGGCAAGTCGGTGCAGGGTGCGACGAGCCACTACCTCGGGCAGGGCTTCGCGGAGGCATACGACCTCTACTTCACCGACGAAAACGAGGACGAGCGCGTGGCCCACACCACCTCGTGGGGGCTGTCGTGGCGCGCACTCGGCGCGCTCATCATGACCCACAGCGACGAGCAGGGTTTCGTCTGCCCGCCCACGCTCGCGCCCGAGCAGGTCGTCATCGTCCCCATCTGGCAAGAGGAGAACCGCGAGGAAGTGCTCTCGTACGCCGAGGGCATCGCGGAGGACCTCGAAGACGCGGGCGTCCGCGTCGAACTCGACGACCGCGACGAGCGCAACCCCGGCTTCAAGTTCAACGAGTGGGAGCTCAAGGGCGTCCCCGTCCGCTTCGAAATCGGCCCGCACGAAGTCGAAGACGACGAGATCACGGTCGTTCACCGACCCGACGGCGAGAACGTCGTGGAGGACCGCGCGGACATCGCCGAAACCATTGAAAACCACTTCGACGTGGTGTTCGACAAGATGTACGAGGCGGCGGAGGAGAACCTCGAAGAGAACATCCGCGAGGCCGACTCGCGCGCCGACATCCTCGGCACCATCGGCCAGCACGGCGGCTACGTGAAGACCGCGTGGTGTGGCGACGAGGATTGTGAGGCGGAGATCAAGGACCAGATTTCGGCGGAAATCGTCATGGTGCCACTCGACCGCGACGAGGAACCCTGTGGCGACGAGTGTTCCATCTGCGGCGACGAAGCGGAGGAGACGGCGTACTTCGCGAAGTCGTACTGAAC
>NZ_JBAWAC010000120.1:0-20939 GCF_049589095.1 Haladaptatus sp.
GAACATCGGCTACGTCAGCCAGAACACGTTCCTGTTCTACGGGACGGTCAAGGAGAACATCGAATACGGGACGTTCGACGCGAGCGACGAGGATATCGTAGAAGCCGCGAAAGCCGCCGAAGCACACGAGTTCATCAGCGGCCTCCCCGACGGCTACGACACCAAAGTCGGCGAGCGCGGCGTGAAACTCTCCGGCGGGCAACGTCAGCGTATCTCCATCGCCCGTGCCATCCTGAAGGACCCTGAAATCCTCATTCTGGACGAGGCGACCAGCGACGTGGACACGGAGACGGAGATGCTCATCCAGCGCAGCCTCGACAAACTCACCGAGGACCGCACCACCTTCGCCATCGCCCACCGTCTCTCGACCATCAAGGACGCGGACAAGATCGTCGTCCTCGAAGGCGGCAAAATCGTCGAGCGGGGACGACACGACGATCTCATCGGCAACGACGGTCTCTACGCACACCTCTGGGGCGTGCAGGCCGGGGAGATCGACGAACTCCCACAGGAGTTCATCGACCGCGCCGCCCGCAGAACCGCACGCACCGACGCCGACGACTGAGAGCGCCACATCCGCCCTGCTGCTGTCCGTTCCTACTGCCGTCCGTGCCGATACCGCTTTCCGCCTTTCTCGACCGCGAGGTCCCGCTGCCGGGAGAGCGTCACGTCCGCCCGTCGTTCGTATCGTCGAATCTCCTCGTCCCGTCGTCGGTGTCGTGTGTTCGCTAGTTCGCGCTGCCGTCTCCAATTCCGATCTCGGGGACCGCCGTACTTCGGCACGTCCCCCGTGTTCGATTCCCGCTCCGTTTCGCCCCGACTGGATTCGGGCACCGCACCGGCGTCGTCTTCGTCCCGTTCCCGTCGCTCACGCGCTTTGTGCATTTTCCGCCGTTCGCGTAGTTCCCGCTCACGCCGTTCTCGTGCACCCATCTCCGCTTCCTCGGGTTCGTCTTCCGAAACCCTGTTTTCGTATCGTCCTCGATACGACGGTCGTTCCGCCGGTCGTTCGTACTCCCTGTTGGCGCGTCGGTCGGCGTCGGATCGGGATGGTCCGTCGGGTGGATGCGGCGGAGTCGGTTGCTCCGCCCGGGGTTCGTGTTCGTTCGTGTCCGCCTCTGCGTCCGGCGCGTCGTGTTCCTCACCTCGCTCGGATTCGTTCCCGGATTCAGATTCGTTCCCGGGTTCGGATTCGCCCCCTGGAATTCGTTCCTCGGGGTCGTCCGTGTTCTCGTGAGACACCATCCGAAGAATCTACTCGAAAATCGCGAATAAACCGGCGTGACCGTTCAGATGGTTTGGGTGGTTCGGGTGGTCGTTTCGAATCGAGTAACGCGGGGTTTCCTCATCCCCGTGGTGATGCCGTACTCGTCGCCGGAGGGGACTCCAAAAATTCGACGCCGTATTCGGCCAACCATGCGAGCGTCGTCCGCACTGCGGCCGGGTCGGCGACGCGATAGCTCGCGACCGTCGGCGGTTCGTGTCCGACTTTGACGCCGAGTCCCGACTCGGGCAGTACGTCGAACGCGTCCTCGTCGGTTCGGTCGTCGCCGACGTACAACGGCAACCACGTCTCCGCGTTCGGAACGCGGCGGTCGTACAGCCACCGAATGGCTCGGCCCTTGTGCCACTCGACGTCGGGGCGCAGTTCGATGACCTGTTTCCCGGTCGTGACACGGACGTCCTCGACACCGCGAACGGCATCGCGCACGAAGTCACGAACTTCGGGGACTCGATCGTCGTCGGCGAGTCGGTAGTGAACCGACGCGGTGACACCCTTGTCCTCGACGAACGCGCCGTCGACCGTGTCGAGTCTGGAATCGAGGGTGGAGCAGAGACGGGCGATATCGCCGGCCGCGTCCTCGGCAACTGAATGGGTGTGTCGGTCACCATCGGAGAAGAGTTCCAAGCCGTGATTCCCGGCGTAGGCGATGCCGTCGACATCGACCCGCTCTCGGAGGTCGTCCAGTCCCCGACCGCTGACGATACCGACCTCGACATCCGGGGTATCCCGAAGGGCTTCTATCACGACACGCGTCGCCGGTGGAAGCGTCACCTCGTCGGGGTGGTCCTCGATCGGCGCGAGCGATCCGTCGAAGTCGAACATGGCGAGCATTCCGTCGGCATCCCGCAATCGCGTGACCAGCGCATAGAGGTGGTGCCGAAGCGGCTCAGGTACGTCGTCGTTCATCGTCCTCGTGGTGACTCCGCTGCGATTTCACGACCGCGACGAATCGCTTCGATAGTCCGGAACTGAGCGTTCATCCATGCGTATACATCGTTCGATTGTACTTGTTTTTTGAGGCCATACATCCTGCGTTCACGATCCGCTTGGGGAAGCGAAAGTGCTTCCTCGATAGCGTCGGCGAACCCTTTGGTGTCGTGTGGATGTACCGATACCGCCTCGTCGCCGAGTTCCCCGTTCGCGCCCGCCAACTCGCTCAGCAGGAGGACGCCCGGTTCGTCCACCTGTGAGGCGATGAACTCCTTCGCCACGAGGTTCATCCCGTCCCGGCGAGGGGTGACGATGCCGAGGTCGGCTTCACGGTAGAGCGCCGCGAGGCCTTCCTTCGGAAGGTGTTCTTTCAGGTAGACGATGGGTGACCAATCGTCGGTACCGAAGCGGTCGTCGATACGCTCGATTTCCGATTCGACGCGACCCTGTAGCTCCCGATACGCACCGATTTGACTCCGACTCTCGGACGCTTTCTGGACGTAGGTGAACTCGCCACGCCATTCGGGATGTCGCTCCCAGAAGCGTTCCAACGCCGAGAGTCGTTCGGGAATCCCCTTGGTGTAGTCGAGGCGTTCGACGCCGATCGCGAGCGTGTCGCCGACGGCGTACTCCTCGCGGAACTCGTTCCAAAACGCGGTCGCCTCCGTAGACTCGGCGAGGCGCTCTCTCTCGACCGCATCGATACCAAGCGGGAAGGGTCGGACGAACGTCCGTCTTCCATCGTAGACGACGCTCCGGGTCGCCCTATCGACCCGGGTTTCGGGAAGCATCGCGGCACAATCGAGGAAATTCTGGCAGTAGCGCTCCGTGTGGAAGCCGAGGAGGTCGTTTGCGAGCAAGCCATCGAGCAGTTGCTCGTACTGTGGACACGTTTGGAAGACGTCCCACGATGGCCACGTGATGTGCCAGAACTGCATGCAAAACGTATCGGGACGTTCCTCGCGGACGTGTCGAGGAGCCAATCCGAGATGATAATCCTGAAACCAGACTACGGAATCGGTGTCCGTCTCGTCGATGATGGCGTCAGCGAAGGCGCGGTTCGCCTGCTGGTAGTGGTCCCAGAACTGCTCCTCGGCGTTCATCTTCTCCAGGTCGATGTGACAGATAGGCCAGAGCACTTGGTTGCTGTAGCCGTAGTAGTAGCCCTCGACCTGTTCATCGGAAAGCGGGACACGCCGAATCTCGTAGGCCGGAGACTCCGGCGGAACGCTGACGCGTCCGTCCGTGTCGGCCACGTCGAAGTCCGCGTCGCCGCTCCCCCACGCAACCCACGTTCCGCCAGCGGATTGCATGACGGGGTCGAGTGCCGACGTGAGACCGCCCGCCGGGCGGTTGACGACGATGTCACCGTCCTCACGTTCGTGGCTGTACGGTTGGCGATTCGATGCGACGACCAGTTTTTGGTCCCCCAAGTGCGAGGAAACGGTTTCGGCAGCGGACCGTTCCCCTGTCATGATTTCACCCGTTGTCGCGGGTGGAATTTCCGGTCGAGACCTGCACGTCTGTACTCATTCATCAGTTGTCGGTGGGTCGTGACTGCGACGAATAAGCCAGTCGTCCGTTCATCCGGATTCGACGTGAAAAACGATAGTAACAGGCGATTACGACTCCCGTAACCGCGACCTGATCATCGGAAACTCCTGCTTGTTCGGCTACCGTATGACTTCAGAACGACTCTTGGTCGGGGTCTTGTTCCGTAGTTTCCGCTCCGCCCGCTCCACGGTCGGAGTAGCGTTGACGACCCACTGCGTCGCTATCGGCCATGTTCAATATCGATTGCCGGACGTCATCCGCGGACTCGTACGTCTCGTCGAGCGGGCCGATGACCTCTTCGAACGTTTCGGACCCTCTCGGATACTCTATTTCGTACTCGCCGTATTCCGAGACGAGTTCGTCCACGTCGGCGGGATAGTCGTGGTCGTCGAGTTTCTCGCTCAGTTCGCCCAGCTCGATACCTTGTTCGCGCTCTCGGTCAGACATGAAAAGAACGACATCGGAGAGTTAGTAAGTCCTTCTGGCCCCGATTCCTAATCCGGCGGCTACAAGACGATTCCCGTACACGAATTCGATATGCATCTCTCCGACGCGACGTGGACCGACGCCGACGGCGTGGACACCGACCTCGCGCTCCTCCCCGTCGGAAGCACCGAACAACACGGTCCGCACGCACCGCTCGGCACCGACTGGTTGAACGCCGAAGCGGTCGCGAACGCGGGCGCGGAGGCGTACGACGGCGAAGTGGTCGTCGCCCCCCCGATCCCCGTCGGCGTGAGCGAGGAACACCGCCAGTTCACGGGGACGCTCTGGGTTTCGGAGGACACATTTCGCCAGTACGTCCGCGAAACGGTCGCCAGCCTCGCCCATCACGGCTGGGACCGCGTGATCATCGTCAACGGCCACGGCGGCAACGTGGCCGCGCTCCGTGAAGTCGCCGGAACGATCACGCGTCACGACGAGGCCTACGCCGTCCCGTTCACGTGGTTCGAAGCCGTTGGCGACCACCGGAGCGACATGGGCCACGCCGGGCCGCTCGAAACCGCGTTCCTCCGTCACACCCGCCCTGAACTCGTCCACGAGGACAGGATCGAGGAGGCACGCGAGGGTGCCAGCGACGGCTGGGGCGAATGGGTGTCCTACACCAATCTCGCCTTCGACAGCGCGGAGTTCACGGAAAACGGCGTCGTCGGTGACCCGGAGGCGGGCGACGAGGAGCGCGGCGAAGAACTGTTGGAACTGGCGACGCGGTCGCTCGTGAAGCTTCTCACGGCGGTCGAATCACGCGACGTGCGCCGCCCCGAGCACGAGTAGTTTTCTCCTTACTCCTCGTCCTCTTCTTCTTCGACTTCCTCGTCGGCCGCTTCTTCTTCCTCTTCCTCTTCTTCCTCTTCCTCTTCTTCTTCGACTTCCTCTTCGGCGTGCAGTTCCTCCAGCGACCCCTTCAGGCTCGGAATCGTGCTCGCCAGTTCGCCGACCTGCTCGCGGGCGTCCTCGATGTCCGAGATGGCGCTCTCGATGGTCTCGATTTCGGCTTCGAGATCGTCAGCGTCCTCGAAGGCGTCCGCGCGCTGTCCCATCGCGTACCACTTCTTCGCGTCGTGCAGGTGCTCGGCGGCGTCGCCAACGTCGAGCGCCGACCGAAGCGCGTTGAGCGCCCCGAGCGTGTTCTCGGCGTCGGTCTCCCAGACGGCTTCCACGGGTGGCAGTTCCTCGCGGGCGGCCGCGAGGTTCTCCTCCACGTCTTCCCGCATTTCGTTCGCCGCTTCTCCGAACAGTTCGTCATCGAACGAGGATTGGCTCATGTCACTTGATTAGACGGGATCGCATTTAAAAGATAACCCGAAACCGGAAGTGAAATCCCACCTTTTGCTGCGTGAGCGCGGCGTCACCGCGCTCACTGGCAAAATCTGGACCAAAACCTCGGTGCTCCCTACGGTCCGAGCCGAGTCCACTCGCTCACATTCGTTCGCTCGCGGCGGAATTGCTGGTCTCCGCGGAAAGTCGGATAGTCCATCGCTCTCGTTGGTCGCTAAGCGAACTCGATTTTTAACGTTTCAATTTTCTCGAACCGACTCGATTTTCATCAGCGGATAGCCGTCTTCCATCTCCATTCGGGTGACGACTTCGGTGCCCTCGTGGTCGATGACGATTTCGACTTCGAGGTATCGACCAGTCAACTCGGTATACCCAGCGGAAGTCGCTTCCTCGCCTTCGGCGAGACTGCCACTTCCTGGCTCCCCCTCGCGTTCGCTCGCGGGAACGTGCTCTATCTCCTCGGCCAACTTCTCGGTCAGGATGTCCACTTCGACCGATTCGCAGAACGGCTGATTCTCGATGCTCTCCTCGATTGCGCGTTCGAGGCTGGCGGCGCTGTCGGGGCTGACCGGCGTTCCGGCGAACTGGTGATAGAGCGCGCCGAACTTGATTCCGGCTTCGAAACAGGCCGCGTCTCGGGTCGTCGGTTCCATACCTCGGGAGAGGCGCTGGGGGTTAAAGTTCGTGATGACATGGAACACGGAGCACATTTACGTGTTCACCTCTCACCAAAACACATGGATTACAGTTCTGCACTCGACAGAGGCATGGACGCCGTTCCGGAGTTGGAGACAAGCGACGAGCGATTCAGCTATCCGGACCCGGCCGTACAGAAGGACGGGTCGTTCACACGACTGACCAATTTGGACGACATCGCCGACGCGCTTTCGCGTGACGGCGAGCACGTCCACAGTTCCGTTCAGCGCGAACTCGGGACCAGCGGGAAGTACGAGGACGGACAGGCTCGCTACAGCGGGTCCTTCTCGGTATCCGACTTCGAGACCGCGCTGGACGAGTACGTCGAGGAGTTCGTCATCTGTTCGGAGTGTGGCCTTCCGGACACCCGTCTCGTGCGCGAGAACCGCAACCTCATGCTCCGCTGTGACGCCTGTGGTGCGTTCCGTCCCGTCACGAAACGAAGCACGACGAACCGAACCCAACAGCGCGATGCCGTCGAGGAGGGTCGAACCTACGAGGTCAAGATCACCGGCACCGGACGCAAGGGCGACGGCGTCGCCGAACGCGGCAAGTACACGATTTTCGTTCCGGGCGCACAGAAGGGCGACGAGGTGCAGGTGTACATCGAGAACGTCAACGGGAACCTCGCGTTCGCCCGTCTCGCGTAGGAAGATATATCGCGGCACGAACGGTCCCAGTCTCGCGCCGCAAAATCGCATGGTTCTTATCGAGGTTGTGCCTCTAGCCGACTGAATGGACGATCCCGTTCTGCTCACGGGTTCCGAGGGCCGCGTCGGGACGGCGATTCTCGGCGACCTCGAATCGAAATACGAGTGGCGATTGCTCGACAGGGAACCGCCAGCGGCGGAACCGTCTCACGAGTTTTTCGTCGCCGATATCACCGACTACGATGCCGTTTACGAGGCAGTGGACGGTGCGGGGGCGATTATCCACCTCGCCGGGGACCCCCGTCCGGAAGCGCCGTGGAACAGCGTGCTCGGCAACAACATCGATGGGACACACACCGTCCTCCAAGCGGCAGTGGACGCTGGCGTCGAGAAGTTCGTGTTCGCCTCGTCGAACCACGCCGTCGGTGCCTACGAGACCGAAGAGCGTACCCCCGACCTCTACCGGTCACACGACGAGTTCCGACTGGACGGCACCGAACTCCCCCGTCCGAGCAACCTCTACGGCGTCAGCAAGGCCGCCGGGGAAACGCTCGGTCGATACTACCACGACGAGTTCGACATCAGCGTGGCCTGTGTCCGAATCGGTAATCTGACCGAAGGCCACCCGCCGATAGATTACGAACGCGGGCAAGCGATGTGGCTTTCCTACCGCGACTGTGCCCACCTGTTCGACCGCTGTCTGTCGGCCGACTACGACTACGAAATCGTCTACGGCATCTCGGACAACGACCGGAAGTACTACTCCATCGACCGAGCGCGTGAGGTCCTCGGCTACGACCCGCAGGACAACTCCGCACACCACGACTGATTTCTATCTCCCATCAGTTCGATTTTAACGACTCACTCCCTCAGTCACGACTATGACCGACGACTGGCACGATCACGACTGGCCGGTACTCGAATCGAAAGCCGAGTACGAAACCGGGTGGTACACCGGCGGCTACGACCTCGTGGAACAACCCGACGGGACGACGAAGAAGTACTACTGGGCCGACCTCCCATCCGCGGTCGTCATCCTCGCAATCGAAGACGGGCAAGTAGTTTTCGTCGAGCAGTACCGCCCCGTCATCGGGGAGACCTGTTTGGAGTGCCCTGCTGGAATCGTAGAGGACGGCGAGTCCTACACGGCCGCCGCGGGACGCGAACTCCGCGAAGAAACCGGCTTCGAGGCCGCCGGTCTCTCGTTGCTCGAAACGTTCTGGGTCGCCACGGGTGCGCTGCGCCACGAGCGAGGCATCGTCTTCGCCGAGGGACTGACCCCGACCGAGCGAAATCTGGACGACAACGAATTCCTCTCGGTGCGGACGGTTCCGGTCGAGGACGCCCTCGCCGCGGCCCGTGAGGACCCGGCCAACGACGCGACCATCGAAGCGCTCCTGCTCGCCGACGAAGAGGGCCTCCTCGACGCATGAACTGGAAACTCCACGCGCGACGTGGGGTTTCGCTTCTCGGCCACGCGGTCGGGTACGACACCCTCGAACGACCGGACGGAAGGACGGTTCGTCGGTCTTGGTTCGACCCGCCGGACGCCGTGGCCGTCGTCGCCCGAACCGGCGACGAAGTCGTCCTTATCGAGGAGTACCGACCGCGACTCGGTGAGCAAGTACTCTCCTGTCCCGCCGGGCGGATGGAACCCGGCGAATCCTACGAGAGCGCCGCAAAGCGGGAGTTGTACGAGGAGACCGGCTATCGAGCGGGGACGGTCGAACTGCTCGAAACGTACTACCCGTCAGCGGGCATGCGAAAACAGCGGGCCGTCGTCTTCGCCTCGGATCTGATGGCGGGCGACCAGCACCTCGAATCCGACGAGTTCATCGACGTTCGGACGGTTCCGGTCACGGAAGCCATCGACGCGGTCCGCACCGGTCCGACCTGCGGGTGGGGATTGCCGCCGCTCCTGCTCGCCCGTGAGGAAGGGTTGATTTAGATACCCCGACCGGGTCGCTTATTCGGCCCGCTCCCATATCCCCCGTCGATGGACGGCGAAATCTCCACCGAAGACGTTCACGACCTTATCGAGTCCGAGGAGGACGTTCGTATCGTCGATATCCGACCGGAACCGCAGTTCGATGGCGGTCACATCCCGGGCAGCGAAAACATCCCGTTCCACACGCTTCCCAGGCGAATCAGCGAGTTGAACGATGCCGACCGCGTCGTCACCGTCTGCCCGCTCGGAAAATCGAGCGTCCAGGCCGCGCGACTCATCGGCTCCTACGAGGGCGTCTCCGGAGACGTGCCGGTTGAAAGCATGGCCGGTGGGTTGACCGATTGGGAGTACGAACTCGAATCGTCTGATGGCACCGAACGGGAGCAGGACGCCCCGTTCTGAGTTTCGTTGCGGACGGCTATCGCTCACGTTCGAAGACTGCGAAAAATGGGGTGTAGTATGCTGATATCCGACCAACAGGCGCTCGTCAGGCGACGTTGAACCCGCGGTCGCGGAGGAAATCCTCGACGCGTCCGGTATGGTTTCCTTGAAGCTCTATCTGACCCTTCTCGACCGTGCCACCGCAGGCAAACTTCGACTTCAGGTCCGAGGAGAGACTGTCTACGTCCACGTCCTTTGGGTCAAATCCTTCGATTATCGTTACCTCTTTTCCATAACGGCGCTCGTCGATGCGGATGGTGATCTGCTGGGATTCTTTTGCGACGTCTTCACAGACGCAAAGCTCCTGAGGCAGCCCGCACGTCGAGCAGACTTCCGACATTACGCATGGGGCTACGAAACCAACCTATTAAACATTGTCGGGTATGTTGCCATATCGAACGGTCGTTACCCGCTCGTCCCGTCCGGCGTGGACCCGCGAACGATCTCGTTTACGAGAGATACCGCTTCGTCTGCATTCTCGCGTGTCACCTCGCCCGCGTACTGTGCCCGTTCGTACAGCGATCCGACACGTCGTGCCCGCTCGTCGATGCCAACGTGTGAGAGCGAGGCGAGGTACTCGCGCGGCGTCTCGCCCGGGCGACGTTTTCGATGCTTGCGTGACAGATAGTACTCCAACCTGTCGAACGCGCGCTCGACGTCGGTTCCGGGGTCCTCGCGCGGTTGCCAGCGCATCCACACGGTTCGGTACGCCCACTCGATGAGACCCATCCGTCGTGCCGTGAGCAGCAGGCCGACGAGTAGCAAGCCGCCGTAGAGCGCCTGTGATTTCGAGGGCAGTTCGATGGGGATACCACCGCCGCCGCTTCCGAGGGCGCTCGCGTTCGTCGTTGTCGTCGTTGTCGTCGTCGGGCCACTGGTGCCGAGTTTATCGCCGACGTTGCCACGGCCGTTCGGACCGGTGGAGACGTTCGACCCATTCTCAGGGCTAGTCGTCGTGGTCGTGGTGGTCGTCGTGTCGGATGTCGTGGTGGCGGTCGTCGTCTCCGGCGTCCACGTTCCGTTCTGGCTTCCCGCCGTATCGACGCCCGATTTACCGTTTCGCCGTGCCTCGTCCACGATTTGCTGTTCGGCGTCCGAGCGCTGTGTGGACGGGGTCGGGTCGAAACGAACCCAACCGGTGTCCGGGAAATACACCTCGACCCACGCGTGCGAATCGAGGCCGCGGACGACCCACGTGTCCTCGTCCGTCCGCTGTCCCTGCGTGTAGCCCGTGGCGAACCGTGCGGGAATGCCCTGTGTCCGGAGCATGGCGGTCATCGCCGTCGCGTAGTAGACACAGTAGCCTTTGTCCATATCGAAGACGAACGAGTCGGCGATGTTGCCGTCCGGCCGCTTCACGTGGAGCGAGTACTCCTTGTTCTCCTCCAACCACTGTTCGATGGCGGTGGCTTTCTGATACGGCGTTTTCGCGTCGGCGGTTATCTCGTCGGTCTTCGTCGTCAACCGCTGTGGCGTACTGCCGGGGAGGCGGGTGTACTGGTGCTCGATATCGCTCGGATACGCCGTACCGGCCTCGTTCAATCCGGATGGGGACGCCGACGGGACTTCGCTGACGACGCTGTACGAACTGCCGTTCGTCAACGGCCGTGTCGGCGAGAGGCTCCCAGCACTGCTGATTCGCGTGTTCGATCGCTGTTGTGAGCCGATGACTTTGATGGGCTTCCACGCGGCTGGCATCGCGTCCACCTGTTTCGCTTTGACGGTGAACGTCTGTCGCACCGTGTAGGACTGACCGAGCGACGACTGCGCGTGATAGGATTGGCTCTTCCCGGTCCGTATCCAGTCGTCTCCAGTGTATCGGTCGTAGGATGCGACCTTCCAGTAACTCCCGTGGTTCGCCGTCACCGTGTACTGTACCTTCGGTGAGAGTTCGATACTCCCCTGAATCGAAAGCTGTGCGCTGTTGCTGATGAGACCGCCACTACCGCCCGAGCCACCACTGCTCTGACTGGGGAGAATCGGACTCGCTCGACCGCCGGGGACGACGCTCATCGTGGCGGACAACAGTACCATCACGATCAGCGCGACGACCAGCACGTCGATCTGCCCGACGGTCCCGCCGTAGCGAACCATCGTCCCGAAGGCGACGATGCCGAGCGCGCCGAGCATCCCGACGAGCGTCACGAACGACCCGGCGTCACCCGTGAGAACGAAGAAGCCGAGTGCCGCGCCACCTGCCGCAGCGGCGAGCATGTATCGCCGTCGGAAGACGAGATACCACGGGACGAACACGGTTGCCGGTGCGACGCCCAACGCCCACGTTCCGACCTTTCGCATCTCCAGAATCGACAGGCCGGTCAACAGGGCGATGTTGTCGGCGACGATGTGACCCGTCTGAGAGAAGACGTCCACCCCTCCCGGAATCGTCGTGTAGTAGCCGAACATCCCGCCAGCGAGCAATAGCGCGCCGATACCACTGGCGACCCATTCGGGGACGACCCGGGCCAGGAGCGTCGCACCGATGAAGGCACCAGCGACGAGCAGAAGCAGGGTATCCGTATCCCCCGCGATGTTCGTGATGTCGTAGAGGACCTTCAGCGACGACCCGATGAGAACCGCCGTCGAAGCGATGGCGAGGCCCTGATACGGAATCGTCACGTCGCCGATAGAGAAACCGCGTGCCGTGCTCACGGCACCTCACCTCCATCGGCCCGCACCCCGTCGAGGGCGCTCGTCCGTCCCCGTCGCGACGTGAATTCGTCGAACGACATGGTGTCACGGCCCCACCGAATCGTCACGTCCCGTCGGTCGGTCAGTCCGCGAACGAGCAGGTCCGCGTGCGCTCGCTCGCGTTCGTGCACCTGTCCGCTCTCCATGTGTGCGAGGACGGTGAGAATCCGCGTCCGCTGGTCGGTACTGCCATCGGGTCCGACGTGACCGTCGGGCGTGGTCACCCCGACGGAGACCCCGACGTCGAGCAGGGCCGCCGCGATACTCGCCGTCGCGTCCGCGACGGCATCGACACGACCCGCGTTCGCTTCCGCCACGATCCGTATCTGCTGACTCTCCTCCTGCGGTTCGAACTGCCGAACGAACATCTCCCCGACTGGCCGCTTCGCGCTCGACTTCCAGTGGATGTCCCGAAGCGGATCACCCGCTTGGTACTCCCGCAGTTGGTCGAACTCGCGTCGTGCCGCGTTCGTGTGACTGTCTTCGAGCGCGCGTGCGGTCGTCACACCGTCGACTGGTTCTACCCGTGGGAAGACGAGAATGGACTCCCGGATCTGATGGGTGAACGTCTCCTCGAACAGGCCGAACACGTCTTCGGCCACGACCCGCACCGGGCCGATGGTCTGCTCGCCACGCTTCGTGAGGAGAACGTCGAACTCGACCGCGGTCTCGCCGATGCTGGTCTCGATGGGGCCGCCATCGTACTCCAGTCCGTCGGCGAGTTCCAGATCGACGGTTCCCGCGAACGGGTCCGGCGCGTCGAAGTCGAGCGTTATCGTCACCGCTTCCTCCCGGGACCCGACGTTCGGCGCTGACACGTCGAGTTGTGGGCGTTTCGTCCGCTTCAACTGGATGAAGCCGACGAGTATCGCCACGAGAAGCGGGGCGACCACGGCGTTCAGCGACCGAGCGCCGAACGAGGCGGCCAGCGCGAATCCGGCGACACTGACGGTGATGAACACCCATGCACGTCGCGTCAGCATCTCACTCCACCGGGACGTTGTCGAGGGCGTTCCGAATCATCGTCCGCCCTTCTTCACCGCCCATGACGCCCGTGTCACCCCGTACGCGGTGGGAGAGCACGACTTCGGCTTCCGTCTTCACGTCGTCCGGGATGACATATTCCCGACTGTCGAGGACGGCCCGTGCTTGGGCCGCACGGAGCAGCGAAATCGATCCTCGGGGGCTGACACCGAGTTGGCAGTGGTCGCGGGTGTAGTTCGCGAGTCGGGTGACGTACTCCCGGACCGGCTTTTTCACTGTTACCTTCGTGATCGTCGCCCTCGCCCGTCGGATGTCGCTCGCGCTCGCGACGGGGTCGAGTCGGCGAATCGGGTGTTCGCCGACGACGCGCCGGAGGACTTCCGATTCGTCCTTCGGATTGGGGTAGCCGAGCGAGAGCTTCTTCATGAAACGATCGATTTCAGCGACCGGGAGTTCGTACGTCCGGTCCTGTTCGATGGCGTTCTGCGTCGCGATGACCGTGAACGGGTTGGGAACGTCGTGGGTCTTCCCGTCGATGGTCACCTGCTCTTCCTCCATCGCTTCCAACAGGGCAGATTGGGTCTTCGGCGGTGCGCGATTGATCTCGTCGGCGAGGACGACGTTGCCGAATATCGGGCCGGGTTGGAACTCGAACTCGTTCGTTTTCTGGTTGAAGATGTTGACACCGGTCACGTCCGAGGGGAGGAGGTCGGGCGTGAACTGCACGCGTTTGAACGAACAGTCGATGGAGCGCGCCAACGACCGGGCGAGCATCGTCTTGCCGACGCCGGGAACGTCTTCGAGAAGGAGGTGGCCGCGCGCGAGAATCGTCGTCAAAATATGCTCGGCGGCGTCGTGTTGCCCGACGATAACGTGTTCGATGTTGTCGATGATACGTCCTGACAGGTCCGCCGCGTCCTGTACCGAGAGGGGGTCCGTGAACTCGTTGGTCGGCCGCTCTACGGGGGTCTGCTCTGGATCTTTGTTAGCTTCCTTCATGCTATGAATGCGCGATTGGTCGAAACGGGTCCTTTTGGGAAGTGGGGACGCTAGGGGGGCGTCTCCCTCGTTACGCGTACTATCGGAGCGTACCTTTGTAACTTTTGTCGCTACGCCAAGAGGTGTCCCGGTTACCCTTGAATACTTTGTGCATTGATGTTTCGAGGAGCTCAGCAGAAGAGATCGATTTTATTCGATCCATCATGTTTCCGAAATTGCTGTGTACGGAGAGAAGAGAGGTCGCTAGCTGACCGGACGGTATCCAGAAGTTCCACTGCTGCTCACCACTCCTTGCAGTCGGCACAGACCATCCCGTCCCCGTCGCGCCAGCGTTTCTCGACGCTGGACCCACAACACGCACAATCCGCGCCGTCAGGCGTCCAATCGTACGTCGCTCTGGCGGGTTCGACATCGTCGGAGTCCAATTCGGATACGTCCTCGTCGGTCCCGTCGGTCTCGTCGGTTTCGACCGGTTCTCCTTCTGCTCGCTCTTCAGTTACCGGTTCGTCGTCCACCTGCTCCCCCTCTCTCGATTCGTCCACGAACCGCTCGTCCGGTTCGTCCGCGATCCGCTCGTCCGGTTCGTCCGGTTCGTCCGTTGTCCCCGCGAACTCCGAGAGCGACGTATCCTTCGGCACGGTCCCGCCTACGAAGCCCCAAGCCGTAAGCGTGACGGAGCAACCAAGTACCCCCGGTACGCAGTGGCACGTATGGCAGGACTCATCTCGAACATCAGCGAACTGATTCGCCTGTTCGGCGACGTCGCAACGGCATCGGCAAACCCTATCCCAGCGATTTTGCTCCTGTTCGGGGCGATCTTCGTCGGCTTTTCCGTCCTTCTGGGAATTTACCTCGTCATCGGCGCGATCGGCGGCGTGATCACCGCCGATTCGCCCGGTCAAGCGCCGCCGCAGTGAGCGATATCGCTTCTTTTCGATCCGGACCGAGCGGCGACCCGGCGACGAAACTGTCGGTGTAGTCGAGCACGGCGGCAATTCTGTCAGCCACAACCTCGGGTTTCCCGGCGATACAGAAGGCGTCTATCATCGCGGGCGTGACGGCGTCGAACGCCGCCGAAAAATTTCCCGCGCCGATCTTCTCGCCGATTTCGGACGCCAACTCGCCGTCGATTCCGTGTCTGTCGAGCACCGGCCCTGCCGCACCGCCCGCGATGAACGCCACCGGTGGGCGGGCCGCTTCGCGCGCCGCTTCGCCGTCTTCGGCCACGCTCACGCAGGCGTACGCCGCGAAGTCGAACTCACCCCGCTCGTCGGGGCGTTCGTCCAACCCTTCCGCGATGCGCTCGCTCGCCCACTCGAAATCCCGCGGGTGCGAGGCGTTGACCAGCGCGCCGTCGGCGTGTTTCGCGCTCATCCGGAGCATGTGCGGTCCCTGCGCGCCGACGTACGCCGGAATCTCCCCTGCGTCGTAGTTCAGTCCGGCGTCCCGCGCGGTGAACGTCCCCTCGTGGGTCACGCGCTCGCCCGCCCAGAGTCGCTTCGAGACCTTCATCGTCTCCAGCACGCGACGAAGCGGTCGGTCGCGGTCGATGCCGAGGTTCCGGAGCGTGGAGCGGTCGCCCGCACCGACGCCGAACACAGCCCGGCCGTCGCTTGCTTCGTCCAGCGTTGCGGTACGTGAAGCGAGCGTGACGGGATGGCTCTCGTACGGGTTGACGACGCCCGGCCCGAGGCGGATGTCCTCGGTGACGTCGGCGATCCGCGAGAGGACCGTGAAGGGGTCGCGGTTGTTATAGTGACTGCTGGCGAACAGCGTGTCGAACCCCGCATCCTCCGCCGTCTCGCCGAGTTCGACCAGTTCGGAAATCGGGTCCTCGGGTGTGATCTCAATCGCCCGCAAATTCCCACCTCCGGAGCGCCTGCCGGACGAAATCGCCATCGACCGACCGGAACAGGTTGTCGCTTCCGCCGTGGTCGCCGAACTCCCAATCCCGAACGACGACGACCGGGAGGCCGTCGTCGCCCTCGCCGCTCACGAGGTTGGCCGCCGAGGCGAGTTCGTCCACGACGGATTCCACCGTCACTTCGAGTTCGTGGCCGTCCCTGTCGTGTTCACCCCGCCAGTCACGACTCGCCGAAATGCCGTCCCAACCGATGGCGACGCCGCGCTGGCCGTGTCGGAACGGTCGCCCGCAGGTGTCGGTGACGACGACGGGCACGTCGATCGGGAGACCGGAGCGAATCCGGGCGGCGCTCTCGTTCGGTCGCTTCGGGAGCAACAACAGGTCGGCATCGCCCGTGTTCGAGCGGTCGATGCCCGCGTTCACGCCGATGTGGCCGAACCGCGTCGAGGTGAGCAGAAACGGCGCTTCCATGATGAGTTCGGTGCTCTCCTCGATGACGGCCTGTGCGAACCGTGGGTCCTTCTCCTCGCCGGAGAGTTCGGATAGGCGACCGGCGATTTCCTCCGCCCGCGGACTCGCCGGAAAGTCGTCCAGGGTCGCCGTTCGTCCCTCGGCTTTCGAGACGATGGTGCTCGCGACCAACAACACGTCGCCGGGGTCGAGGTCGACTCGCTCCGCGACGAGCGCGGCGATGTCGTCGCCGGGTTCGACCTCGGGAATCCCCGGAACCGCGAAAACGTTCATGTCCGGTCGTTGGTGCGCGCCGATAAAAACCCGCCCGGAAGGCGCAAAACCGGTCAGCTTTCGTGTCGTTGTACCGAGCAGGCACCGTCTTCGACCGTCGCGACGAACATCGTCGCCGTGTCCGCCGGGACCGCACCCGTCGCACTCCCCGGATTCAGCAGGCGAACACCATCGACCTCCTCGTCCATCGGTCGGTGCGTGTGCCCGGCGACACCGACGACGGACGAATCGAGGTCGCCGTCAACCGCCTCGCGAACGATTCGTGCGACCCGGGATTCGTACCCACGTTTCGGGCCGGTCCCGTGCGTGACGACGAACGTGACGCCACCGATGTCGAGGGTCGTCACGTCGGGCAACCGAAGCGATTTCGGGTCGGTGTTCCCTCCCACGGCAGTGTAGTTCCCGTCCGTCAGTTCGTGTATCGACGCCAGCGCGTCGGCTGAATCGAAGTCCCCCGCGTGAATCGTGTGGTCCGCCCGAAGGATTCGGGTTCGTACCCAGTCGGGGATTCGATTCGCGCGTGACGGGATGTGCGTGTCGCTGATGATGGCGACCCGGAGCATGCGTCTTCGTTCGCGGTGCTGGTAGAAAAACATTAGAGCGGCGTCGGAACGCTTTAGTTCTCGCTTTCGAACGTATTAGTATGGGCGGCCGTTCGTCCCGACGAGACTTTCTGGGTGCTATCGGCCTCGGTTTGTCGGTGGTGAGTGCTGGCTGTAACACGCTCGAAGCGCAACCGGATCGGCAACAGCCGAACTGGTCCGTCGAACTCGACGGGATGCCAGCCCGGGCCAGATCCGTCTCCGACCACGGCCTCATTCTGGCGACGACGCTCACCCCGGACGGCGAACTCGGCCACCTTCGATTTTCGGGCGACTACGAACGACTCGCCGACCTGTCGAGAATCACCACTGCTCCCGTCGTTTACGACGGCCGGGCGTTCGTCGAGTCCGATGGAACCATCCGCTCCATCCCGATCGACGGCGGCGACCCGGTGCGGATGCACAGCGGTTACTTGGCACTTGGACGCTACGAACCGGTCGTCTCGGAGTCGCAGTTGTTCGGCATCGGCTACAACAACGAGTTCGAGAAATACACCGTCTTCGCCATCGATTTGGAGGCCGAACGAGTCCGGTGGATTCGTCCGTTCGGCAGCATGCAAGCGTCGATCGCCACCGACGGCGACCACGTTTTCGCGGCATCACCCTCGGGCATCGTCAGAGCCTACTCGGCGAACGACGGTGCGACGATTTGGAAGACCCATGTCGGGGGCGATGCGCGACTGACGTACCACGACGGGACGGTGTTCGTCGCGACCAACAGGGGGTTGGTCGCGCTCGACTCGACGGACGGAACACATCTCTGGCTCGCCGAGAGCCACTGGATTGCCTCCGTGAGCGCCGTCCCCGCGGTCGCCGACTCGACCGTCTACACCCTCCTCACCCTCTACTCGACCCACCACCGGAACATGTTCGCAACCGAGACGTATCTCGTCGCCTATCACGCGTCCGGCGCGGAGCGCTGGCGCACCCGCGTCAACTACGGAACCCCCCTCACGGTCACCGAGGATGCCATCGGCGTCGAGACCATGGAGGAAGTCGAAACCGATCGCGGAAACAGGAGGCTCAAAAGATATCTCTCCGTCTTCGCGACCGGCGGTAAACGACTCGTCAAATACGATCTCCCCGACCGGTCCACCATGCGCCCCCTCATCCGCGACAATTCGGTGATCGTCGGCTACGGCAACACCGTCGCCTCCTACGAGCGCTAGGACGGCGACGTGACTGTGATCGTGGCGACCAAGAAACGAGTCCGGAAGTCCCCTCGCTATCGCTCGTCGTCCCTAGTTTCGTACCGAAACCCATTCATTGATAATCGGTGACACCAAACACCCGACGATGGCAACTGAAGCCACCACAGAATCCACGTACGAGGAATTTCTCGGGGAAGTAAAGCGAATTTCGAACGTCCAGAACGCCGCCGGAATTCTCGGCTGGGACCAAGAAGTCGTGATGCCCGAAGGTGGCACGCCCGCCCGGTCACAACAGCGCTCGGCGCTGTCCGCGATTTCGCACGAACTGTTGACCGACGACGAGATGGGGGAGATGCTCGACGAACTCGAATCGGAGGACTTGGACGACGAGCAGGCCGCCGTCGTCCGCGAGGTTCGGCGGGAGTACGAACGGGCGACCCGCGTCCCCAGCGAACTGGTCGAGGAGATTTCGCGCACCACGTCCGAAGCCCTGCCGAAGTGGAAGCAAGCGCGCGAGGAGGACGACTTCTCGATTTTCGCGCCGACGCTCGAAAAACTGGTCGAACTGGAGCGCGAGTACGCCGAGCACATCGACCCGGACAAGGACCCTTACGAAGTACTGTTCGAGGAGTACGAACCCTACCTCGGCATCGACACCGCGGAAGAGACCTTGGAGCAACTCCGCGACGAACTCGTTCCGCTCATCGACGCCGTGCGCGAGAGCGATGTGGAACTCGCCACGCCGTTCCAGGGCACCTACGACGCCGAGATTCAGGAGGAACTCTCGCGCGACGTACTCGACACGCTCGGCTACGACTGGAACCGCGGCCGTCTCGACACCGCGCCGCACCCGTTCTCCAGCGGTACGCAGTTCGACGCCCGCGTGACGACGCGCTTCGACGAGAGTGACCCGCTCGGCGCGCTGATGAGCACGGTCCACGAGTTCGGCCACGCCACCTACACGCAGGGACTGCCTGACGAACAGTACGGCACGCCGCTCGGTCAGGCGCGCGACCTGACGGTCCACGAATCCCAGTCCCGCGTCTGGGAGAACAACGTCGGCCGATCGCGCGCGTTCTGGGAGAACTTCCTCCCGCTCGTCAAGGAGCGCTTCTCGGACGCAGAGGACGTCTCCGTCGAGGAGATGTACGAGGCCGCGAACCGCGTCCACGAGGACAACCTCATCCGCGTCGAGGCGGACGAACTGACCTACCACATGCACATCGTGGTGCGCTTCGAAATCGAGAAGCAACTCATCCGCGGCGAGATCGAAGTGGACGAGGTGCCCGAACTCTGGAACGACAAGTACGAGGAGTACCTCGGCATCCGCCCCGACACCGACGCCGAAGGCTGCCTGCAGGACATCCACTGGAGCCACGGCAGTTTCGGCTACTTCCCGACCTACTCGCTCGGCAGCGTCCTCGCCGCGCAACTGTACGCGAAAGCCGACGAGGACATCGACGACCTCGACGGCCAGATTCGCGCGGGCGAGTTCGACGACTTCCACGACTGGCTGACCACCAACATCCACCAGTACGGCTGTCTGTACACCACCGACGACCTCATCGAGCACGCGACCGGTGAGAGCTTCACCGCTGACTACTTCCTCGACTACGTGAACGAGAAGTACGGCGCGCTGTACGATCTGGAATAGACGCAAAATCGTTTTCGATTTTTCCGTTCACGACTCCGACGACGCGGCCGAATACTCGTGCACGAGTCTCGACTCCGCCCGATGGAGCACCCCGCTCACGGTCGATTTCGACACGTCGAGCAGTTCCGCCAGCCGCGTTATCGAACAGCGACGTGGCACCTCGTAGTACCCCTCCTCCACAGCGAGGTCCACGATTTCCGCCTGGCGCTCCGTGAGCAATCCGCTCGAATCGCCCGTCGTCCGAATGGCGACGATTTCGACGGCCGCACCCATTCCCTCCAGCGCCTGCTTCAATTCGACGATCCGCTCCCGCGTTTCCGTGACGCTCACGTCCACGGATCCGTTTCGAATCGTTACCGGATACTCCGGCATCGTCCCGGTGTCGCGGAAGATATCGTACGTCTCGTGCGACGTGGCTTCGTTCCGGAACACGATCTTTCCGTCGCCGTGCATGACGACCCGAAACGAGTCGATGGAGGGGTCGCGCTCCGCGCTCTCCCGCAGGTCGTCCACCGGGACGCGGGTCGTTTCCACGAGCGCGCTCGCACGCTCGTCGCCGCCGATACCGGACAGAACGCGGAATTCCGCGGCCTCGTATTCGCGCGATATCTTTCCGATCCAAAGACGCTCGGGGAGCGTCACCCGAAATCGAACGGAAGCCATCGACTCACTCTCCGCACCCCATATAAATAAGGCTACATGTGGCGTACCATATATTTGGACCCGACGGCCCAACCACCATTCGACGAATGATACACGACGAATCACCGTTCCAGCGGTCGATTTTCCATCCTACTCACTACCGATGATTCACGTTGACAGCCTCGATTTCGCGTACCCGAATGCCGAGAACGACACGCTTCGTGACCTCTCCTTCGCGGTCGATTCGGGCGAGATATTCGGCTTCCTCGGTCCCAGCGGGGCGGGAAAGAGCACGACCCAGAAAATCCTCACCGGACTGCTGGAC
>NZ_JBAWAC010000121.1:0-3408 GCF_049589095.1 Haladaptatus sp.
ACGACTTCGTGGCCCGCGATTTCCTCGCCGTCGAGTTCGTTCGCGACCATCTCGCTCGGGTTCTCGTCGTCGCCGCCGAACGGTTCGTAGCCGGTCAGGAGGAGTGTCATGGGTGGGGGTTTTCGCGGGAGCGGCTTAGTTGGTTACTTCGCGGAAACGGTTGGGAGCCGTCGCCAGAAAACTCGGCATGGACCGAGCGGCGATTCCGTTCGAATCGGTCGAGGAGCGCCATTTGGGACGCGTCGGTGCCCTGCTGTTGATCTTCCTCTATTTCGTCTACCTCTACGTCAGAATCGTCCATTTCCCCCGCGATTTCTGACCCCGGAAGGGTGCCGTCATCCAAGGAGGATGAGCAACAGCGGAACGAGGAGGAGGGAGACGAGAAAGCCGATGAAGTAGGCGACCGTTTCGACGAGTTCGTCCTGCATCGTGTCGATGAACGAGGTGTAGATCGGATACGTCACGAGCGAGAGGAGCGTTACGACGAGACCGATGCTCAGCAACAGCACGACGGTCATCACGCCGGTCGCGGTATGGAGGGCGAACGCGACGATGAGGGTATCGAGCAGGGTACCGATGTTCGCCCCGAGGATGTACGGGATGATCTCGTCGCGTTTGATGTGTCCACGGTTGTAAAGCGGGACGATAACGCCGAGTGAGAATGCGATGCTCGTCGTCAGTCCGGTGATGACGAGTCCGATTCCGAACGAGACCCACTTGTTCCCCAAACGGGAGAGGTATCGTCTCCGAAGTTGTTGCTTGTCGAAATCCTTCAGTATCCGGTCGAACAGCCGCAGGCTCAGGAGGATACAGGCGATCGCCACGAGGAAGGCGATTCCCGCCCCCAGAACCTCGATGAGTCCCTCGGTTACGATCGAGAAAAAGGAGGGGTTCGATAGCTGCGTCGCGGAAACGTCTCGGCTTACCGGGGCCGCGGTGCTAACGAGCGGCATCGAGAGATAGCCGAGAACCATCACCGGGAGGTAGATGGTGTACGTGAGCAGGAAGGTGAGCAACCCCATCCGCACGGAGTCTCGGAGCGAATCGCTCTCCGTATTGAGGTAATCGAAAGCCCCGATGAAGATGACGATGGCGGCCGCACCGAGTCTCGACCCGATTATCATCAGGTACAGTTGCGAGGGGACGATGACGTGCGAATTGAACAGGGTAAGGGCGAGCGCGGCGACGATCGAACCGTTCGCGAGGACGTACGAGGCGAACCAACTGGCACCGAGAGCCGGAACGTCTCCGACGACGACTCGACCCAGATTCTGCCGTAGAAACGGTGCCAGCGCGTCGGTCGTCGCACCCAACAATCGAACGGCGAACAGGAACAGTGCGACCGTTGCGAGCACTTTCAACGACAGTACGACTCTGGACTGTCCGGCAAGCCGGTCAGAAATGGCATCCCTGCTAATGGTCCCCACCGTTAGAATCTACTTCCCGTATCGTCTAAACGATTTTCTCACGTTTCTGGTGGGAAAGCTGACAAAATAACTCCCTCCCCTGAGGAGAGATTTATCACCGCGGGGAGACGATTCACGAACGAGCGTTCGGTGTCGGGTTTTTCCGGCGTGACCGGCAGAAAAGCCCGATCAGTCCCAGAACGCCTGCGTCCGGGCGTACTGGCGCTCCCGGGCCAAAATATCGCGGTAGAAGTCGTCCTCGTCCTCACGCAGTTTGGCGATGATGCGCGCCGCGTTCTGTGGGCCGACGCCGCGGGCGGCCAGCGCGATGACGGCCTGCTTGCCGTGACTCTGAACCAGATTCGCCGCGTTGTACGCCCGCCGCGTCATCTTCTCCTGTTCGTCGTCCTTTTCCTCGGCTCGAACCGCCGTGACCACCTCGTCGGCCCACGGGTTGAGCGCGGCGACGCGGGTCGAACCACAGCCGACGCATTTGGGTTGGTCGTTCACCTTTTCGACCGTCGTCTTGCGTTTCCAGTCCTGACAGTGCAGGCAGAACAGGAGGACGCGGTCATTTCGAATCCGTTCCTTGACGGTCTTGATGACGCTCGCGTCGGCGTTCTCGGGCGCGAGCAGTTCCCGACCCGAGGAGCGCCCGCCGCTTCCGACCGGAGTTCGCCCGCCGGTCGTGACGACGTCGATGTCGCCCGCGTGAATTCCGCGCAGAATTTCCTCGGTCGCATCGACAGCAAGGTCGTCGTGGAACACCTCCCGCACCGCTTCGTCGTACATCGGCGTGTCCTCCAACGCACCGAGGAGACGGCCCATCGACACCGGGCCGCTCCCCTCCCAACGGTTCAGCGACCCGAACTTCGCGGCGACCTGCGCGAGCGTGAACTTCAGCGTGTCCGAGTGTTTCAACGAGAGTTCGATGAGCGGGCCGACGTGCTCGGGGTCAGTCTCCCGGAGGACTTCCACGACTTCGTGACCGTCGACCTTTCCGGGCACGTCCAACTCGATCCGATACGGGTCGATCTCCATCCCGACCGACGATCCGGTTCGCTGGCCGACGAGCGACGAGAGCATCCGTCCGAGCGTCTCGTTCACCTTGTGGCCGTAGCAGGCGTTGACGACGATTTTCCCGGCGGCGAACTCCACGACGACTCGGTCGGCCGTCGGAATCGGGGATTCCGTTTCTGCCTGCCGATCGAGTTGCGACAGCGCGGATTCGGCGGTGTGCTGGTCGGTCGGATAGCGGTTCGTGAACTCACGGGCGACCCCCTCCATCGGTGCGCCGCGTTCGAACTGCGGACCAGCCACGGCGCGCATCTCGCCCACTTCCTGCGCGACTTCGAACGGCACGGGAATCTCCTCGCCGACCCACGAGGGAACTTCGCCGCCGGGGTCCTCGATGGGCGAGACGTTCACCCTGCTCTCGTCGTCGTCGATTTCGGCGATGCGCCACATCTCGCCGCGCTGGATGAACACCTCGCCGGGTTCCGCGAAGTTGACGACGAATCGCTCGTCCAGCGTCCCGATCTGTGACCCACTGGCGATGTCGTGGACGGTGTAGGTCTCTTCGTCGGGGATCATCGACAGGTTGGCGTAGAAGTACTGCCACGTCTTGCCGGACTTCTCGATCCGGTCGTCCTCCTCGTTCAGCCAGACCAATCGGTTGCTCTGGACCTCCCGCACGACGCCCTTGAACGTCTCCTCGTCCAAATTTCTGAAGGGGTAGGCCCGCGTGACGATTTCGTACGCTCTCCGGGCGTCGATTTCCCCGAAGTCCATGACGAGGCCGACGATCTGGTTGGCCACCGTATCCAGACTCGCGTGGTGGATGTGGGCCGGTTCCACGTCGCCGTCGGTCGCCCGCCGTGCGATGGCCATCGCCTCCAGCGCGTCGTCTTCGTTCGAGGTGACGATGGTGCCGTTCGACACCTCGTCCATGCGGTGGCCCGCGCGGCCCACCCGCTGAAGCAAGCGAGCGACTTCACGCGGG
>NZ_JBAWAC010000122.1:0-6664 GCF_049589095.1 Haladaptatus sp.
ATCTGACACTCGAACGAGTCGGAGAACGGTTCAGCTTAGGGGAGTACGAAATCGACGCCTATCTCACGGTCCTCGAACACGGACGACTGACCGCGAGCGAAATCGCGGAACACACCGACATCCCGCAACCGCGGGTGTACGACACCGTCCGAAGTTTGAGCGACCGGGGACTGGTCGAACTTCGTGAATCCCGGCCGATGAAGGTCATCGCCATCGACCCCGAGGAAGCCTTCTCCGACGTCCAATCGTCGCTCAGCGACATGATAACCGAACTCGAAGACCGCTACACGGCACCGGCGCGGGACACCGAAGCCGTCTCGCTGGTCAAATCGCGTTCGACCATCCTTCGCTACCTCGAAGACGTCATCGAATCCGCGGAGTACGAACTCGCGCTGTCGCTGACGCCCGACCTCCTCGACCGGTTCGAGGACGACCTGAAAGCCGAAATCGACGCCGGGGTGAGCGTCGAGTTGCTCATCACGCCCGCGTCCGAAGCACGCGACCCGGAGGAGTACGATTACAGTGCCGTGGCGACGACCGTTCGTGCCCGCCGTGGTATCACGACGCCCGTCATCGCGGTCGCCGACGGGGAGTACTCGATGTACGCCACGCAGGACGCCCTGCGCGACGACCGCGACCGCTACGGCGTCATCTTCAACCGCTCGGCGCTGGGATTCCTCGTGTCCGGGTTCTTCGGCACGGTCCTCTGGACGACGGCCGAACGAACCCTCTCGGAGGACGCCGAGAGTCGCACGTTCCCGCGACGCTACGCGTCCATCCGTCGCTGTGTCAAGGAGATTCAGGGATTGAAAGGCGACTTTTACGCGACCATCAAGGGGCGGGACATCGAATCCGGTCACGACCGTGTCGTCCGCGGAAAAGTCGTCGGCCTCTCCTTCGAAGGCGGCGAGCGCGTCGCCGGGATGTCCGTCGAGACGGAGAGCGGCGTCGTCACCGTGGGTGGGCAGGTCGCCGCGCTTGAGGACATCGAGGCGCACGAAATCCGGATCGGGACCGACGAACCACCGGAGTACGAACGTTAGAACGTAAACACGCGCTGGTCGCAGTCCGGGCAGGCCAACACCTCGTCCGGCGGGGCGAGGGGACTCGAAGTTCCGCTGCCACAGCAGTTGTCTGCGCTCGTCACTTTGAGCGGTGCGTCACACACCGGGCAGTCGTTCAGGAACGCGCGGAGCGCCGAGGCCGATTGCACCCGAACGTCCGGGTCGATGTCATACTCGTCGAGCGCCCGCGTCGCCGCAACCTCCGCGATCGCAACCGGACGGGAGAGCCACCGTTCGTTCTCTATCTCGTCCCCGTCGGTCGTGACGACGATATATTCGTCGTCGTTGACGCTTTCGGTCGTGACGAGCGACGGCGACGCGTTTCGGACGGCCGCCCCGAGGTTTCCGGACCGGAGGGTCGTCATCTCGTCGCGCCAGTCGGTGCGGAACCCTTCGTCCAGATGGAGACTCTCGCCGACGGCGTGAACGATGCCCGCTTCGAGGAGCGCGGAGAGCGCGCGCTCGCCGACGTCCTCGTCGGGTTCACCGGCCAGCGACCCCGTCTCAGCCGGTGGCCGTGGCTTCGGCGAGAGTCGGGCGGCGAGCTTTGGCGCGATTTGGGGCGTTCCGGGGACCAGATAGCCTCGGAGGGCGATTGCCGCTCCGCCGACGATGCCGACGGCCGAGGCGACACCGAGGCGGCGTGTTCGCGTTCCGGGATACAGCTTGATCACGCCCGCGCACGCGGAAAGAAGAATGATAGCATTGAGCACGGTACACGGCCAACACCGATTCTCACCCGTGTACTCCGGCTTTCGAAGTTCGTCCAACATTGACGAGGGGTTCGAACGCGGGGCGTTTGAAGGTTCGGGAGGGAGTTGGGAATCGTACCGACGTACTTCGCCCACAATCAACCCCGACGTATTTCGCCCACAGTTCTTTACCCGAAGTCGGAGTAGAAAGCTAGCGATGACCGAGATGCAGTACACGAAACTGGGGGCCACGGGTCTCGAAGTGTCGCGGCTCTGTCTGGGCTGTATGAACTTCGGGAGCGAACACGAGTGGATGATGAACGACGAGGCGGCCAGCCTCGATCTCATCGACCGGGCGCTGGAGATGGGTATCAACTTCCTCGACACCGCGAACGTCTACTCCCACGGCGAAAGCGAGGAGATCGTCGGCAAGGCCATCGAGGGGCGCAACCGCGACGAACTCGTGATCGCCACGAAGGTGTTCGGCGGGATGGGAGAGTACCCGAACGGGCAGGGACTCTCCCGGAAGCACATCCTCGACCAAGCGGAGGCCAGCCTCGACCGACTCGGGACGGACTACATCGACCTGTATCAGATCCACCGCTGGGACGAGACCACGCCGATCGATGAGACGCTCTCGGCGCTCGACCACCTCGTCGAGACGGGGAAGGTCCGCTACATCGGTGCGAGCACGATGGCGGGGTGGCAGTTCACGAAAGCCCTGTACCGAAGCGACATCGAGGACTACGAGCGCTTTACCTGCATGCAACCGGAGTACAACCTCGTGGACCGCCACGAGGAGGAGAACCTCCTGCCCGTGTGTGACGCGGAAGGCGTTGGCGTCATCCCGTGGTCGCCGCTTGGTGGCGGGTTCCTGACCGGGAAGTACCACCGTGACGAGGATGTTACCGAAGGGCGAGCGACGAGCGACGAGTACACCGAAGAGCGGTTCACCGACGAGAATTGGGCCGTGTTGGGAGAGGTACGGGCCATCGCCGAGGAAAAAGGCGTCTCGGCCGCGCAGGTCAGTCTCGCGTGGTTGCTCCACAAGCCCGTCGTGGATTCGCCCATCATCGGTCCACGAACGGAAGACCACTTGGTCGAGAACGTCGCGTCGCTCGACGTTTCGCTCTCGGACGAGGAACTGGAGCGACTCGAATCTCCGAAATCGCCGGTGTGGTCCCACGAGATAGCCAACATCTGATACTTTCTCCATCGAAATCCGATGGGATTCCGTTTTACCGGTCGAAAGTCGGCCGTGACCGGCACGAAATGGCCAAAGAGCACCACGATCGGAATATAAAGGCGGGGGAGCGCTACCGCTCGTGTTACGTTTCGAAGGCGTTCGAACCCCCTACCGTCTCCCTTTTTCACGTAATTTCGACGATATATGATGAATATCGGCCATAAATGGTTTTAGTCATTCGAGATACAAGCAACACGAACGTGATACATCGTGCATAAAAAATCTAACAACGGCTGTAGTCAATCGCACCAAAGTTATAAATGGGGCAGTTCCGTCTTACAAAAGTATGGTGGGTGTTAACGACCATGATAGAGATCGCCGGCGGGACGGCGTCTCCCGGCGGACTTTCGTAAAGGCCGCCGGAGTCTCCGGAACCGCCGTCGGTCTCGCTGGCTGTATCGGCCAAGGGAAGTCGGCCAACTCCAACGTCGTCAAATGGGCCGCTGATTCGGACGCGGCCGACCAGCAGAAGCCGATAAACGATGCGCTTCACAAAGCTGGTCTGTCGAAGGATATCCACGTCGAAATCCTTCCCGGTTCGAGTAACACCGACGTCCGTCAGGCCCAGTATCAACGGTGGCTCTCGGCGGATCTGGCCGAACCGGACATGTTGATGATGGACAGCGGTTGGGCGCTGACGTTCATCGCTCGGAGGCAAGTGATGAACCTCAGCGAAAACCTTCCGGAGGACTTGACCAAGAAGGTTAACAAGGACTACTTCCAGGCCAGCGTCCAAACGGCGAAATCCAACGACGACGACCTGTACGCGATACCGATCTTCCCGGATTTCCCGACGATGCTGTATCGAAAGGACCTCGTGAAGAAGGCAGGGTTCAGCCCCGACGAGGAGGACTGGGCGACGAACTCGATTTCGTGGAAGAAGTTTTCCAAGGTCGTCAAGAAGGCCAAAGACCAGAACGACCTCAAATACGGGTATACGTTCCAAGCGAACATCTACGAAGGGCTCTCGTGCTGTGACTTCAACGAGTTCATGACTTCCTGGGGCGGGTCGTTTTTCGGCTCGCACGACAACCTGTTCGGTCCCATCGGCAAGCGACCGGTGACCGTCGACGAAAAACCGGTCCTCGATTCCATCAAGATGATTCGGACCTTCATCCACGGGTCGGGCGGATCGGGGACGCTACAGGGCTACGAAGGAGGTATCGCCCCGACGGCCGTCCTCTCGTGGACCGAGGACACGTCGATGGCGCCGTTCACCAACAAACAAGCGGTCGCACACCGCAACTGGCCGTACGCCATCGTCACCAACGGGGCGGACGACGTGTTCGGCAAGGACCTGGGCGTCATGCCGATTCCGTACGGCGTCAAGCCGGACGAGGCGAAGTACAAGGGAACCGGTGGCCCCGCTGCCGCCCTCGGTGGCTGGCATATGGTCGTCAACCCGAACACCCCGAAACAAAAGCAGACCTTCGAGGTTATTCGGGCGATGATGCAACCGTCGGTCAAACTGAAGCTGTTCCAGATCCTCGGGTGGATTCCGCCGGAACCGCAACTGCTCAAATCGAAGCAGGCGAAACAGGTTCCGGTCATCGGCAGATACGTGAATCAACTCCGTGTCGCCGGGCAGAACGCGGTTCCACGACCGGTCACGGCGGTCTGGCCACAGGAATCAGGAAAGATCGCTCAACAGGTGCACGCGGCGTACGCCAACGAGGCCTCGCCGGAATCCGCGATGTCCACCCTGAAAAGCCAGTTGAGCCAAATTGAAAACTACAACAAGTAATCATGGCAACTGAAGAACCAACGGAACACGGATTGCGGGAGCAGCCACGATCCGGTGCGTATGCGAGCGCAGTTCGCTGGATAGAGAGCTTGAGCGAGACGCAGTTCGCCTACCTCCTCTTGATTCCCGCGTTGCTGTTGCTCGCCGTCATCGCGTTCTGGCCGCTCCTGCGTACGTTCGAGATGTCATTGCATGCAGACAGCATTCGCGGTGCGTCCCAACTCGGCGGGTTCGTCGGATTCGAAAACTACGTGAACCTGCTGACGGGGAAACTCGATACGGTCGCCTTACCGCAACCGTTCATCGACCTCAGTTCACCGTTCAAAAGCGCCCTTATCGTCACGTTCATCTTCACCATCGTGAGCGTCATCTTCGAGACCATCATCGGTTTCGGGCAAGCGCTCGTGTTGGACCAGGATTTCCGTGGACGGCGCTGGGTTCGGGTGGCAATCATCCTCCCGTGGGCGGTTCCCATCGTCATCCAAGGGATGATCTTCTACCTGCTCTTCCAACCGGGAATCGGGTTCGGGGCGGACATCCTCCACAACTTGTTGGGCTACTCGACGACGCCGCTGGTCAACAGTCCCGAGGCGTTGTCGATCATCATCGTGGCCGACGTGTGGAAGACGACGGCGTTCATGGCCCTGCTCATCCTCGCCGGACTACAGAGTATCGACCGGAGCCTCTACGACGTGGCGAAGGTCGCTGGCGCGTCGAGGTGGCAGCAGTTCCGGATGATCACCCTGCCGCTCGTCTTCCCGACCGTGATGGTCGCGATGTTGTTCCGCACCATCGCGGCGATGCGGATTTACGGGCTCATCCAGACCATGTCCGGGTGTACGACCGTCCCCTCGCTGTCCTGTCTCGTCGTCACGACGTTCAGCGTCCGGCGGTACGGGACGGCGTCCGCGATCGCGTTCGTCACGGCGGCCATCATCGGCATCGTCGTGACCGTGTACATCGTGAAATTCCGCGAGAGCGCAGGAGGGATCTAGAATGGCGCAAGCCGATGAAACGACGGCCGATGGGGACCAGCCATCGGGGCTGATCAACCGGTGGGCGCAAGGGTCGATGCAGAATCCGGACAAGACCTACCGCGGGTTGTTCTACCTCGTCATGGTGTTCTTCCTGTTCACCACGCTATTCCCGCTCTACTGGTTGCTCGTCATCGCGCTGACGCCGAGCAATCAGATCTCCGACATGGGATTGGCTCCGAAGGGGTTCAATCCGCACGTGTTCGTGGAGATATTCCAGCGCTTACCGTTCCACGTCTTCATGTTCAACAGCTTCGTGCTCGCGCTGATGACGACGATCATCGTGTTGGTGCTCGCGAGCCTCGCGGGCTACGTGTTCGGGCGACTCGACTTCCCCGGCCGTGGGCCGCTGATGTTGCTCATCCTCGCGATCTCGTACTTCCCACCGGCGGCGTTCCTCATCCCGCTGTTCCAACTGTTCACGGGGAACGTGAGCATTCTCGGGCTGAGCCCGCCGATGCTCTACAACACGCCGGGAGCGCTGTTGCTCCCGTTCAGCGCCCTGTTCATGCCGCTCTCGATATTCATCCTGACGACGTTCTACAGCCAGATTCCGGACGGACTGGAGGACGCCGCGCGAATCGAGGGCACCACGCGATTGGGCGCGCTGTTCCGTGTCATCATCCCGCTGTCGGCACCCGGCGTCGCCACCGCGGGCGTGCTAACGTTTATCAACGTGTACAACGAGTTCTTCTTCTCGTACCTGATGACGGACGGGGAGGCACAACACTGGGCCCCCATCCTGTGGGGCATCCTTGGCTACCAAGGCCAGTACGCATCGTTCTACAACCTCATGGCGGCAGCGAGCATCGTGGGCATCCTGCCCATCGCAATCCTCGTCGTCATCGCGCAGGAGAAAATCGTCAGTGGACTCACCTCTGGCG
>NZ_JBAWAC010000123.1:0-6766 GCF_049589095.1 Haladaptatus sp.
CGTCACGGACGGCGACGGTTGCCGTCGAAAACCGGTCCGAATCGCCGCTGGGACTGTATTTCGCGGCGGTCTTCGTTTCCGCATCTCCGAGCGGGGAACGCTCCGGCGAGACGGTCGCTCCCGCTCCCGTCTCCGAACCGTTCTCTTCGTCCTCGCCCCGCTCGGACTCGGCGTCCTCCTCGGCGGTCGCGCCGTCGTTCCCGACGTTCGGCCTGCCGGGTGAGGGCGCATCCGATGGGTCCGCCGGATACGGTCGGTCCTCGCCGCGAAGGCGCGCCCAGAAGACGGGAAACAGTCGGTCGAACGATTCTCGGGCGCTCACGTCGGAGAGCAGCGTCGCGCGAAGCGCGGTCCGCACACTCCTGCGATCACGGCGTTCGACGGCGGTGAGCGCCCGTGCGGCCGAGAGCGCACCATCCCCAGGGATGTTCGCGCCCGTTCGATCGAGTTGTACCGTGAACTCCACGAGTTCGGCCCGGAGCCTGTCGGCGGGACGGTCGGACGGCGGGGAACTCACGGCTCGGCGTGCACCTCCGCGAGCAGGGATTCGAGCACCTCGTCGTCGATTCGTTCGACGTCCTCGGCGTCCTTCAGCAGACAGCCGAGGGTCTGTCGAGCCGTTTCAACCGAGAGGTGTTCATCCTCGCCGTCTTCGCCACCGTCGCCGAGGACGGTCAGGGCTTCCGCCCAATCGAGCGTTTCGGCGAGGCCGGGACGCTTTCTGAGCGGGCGGTCCCGGAGTTGCTGGGCGACGCCGCAGACGTCCGCCGCGAGTCCGTCGGCGAGTTCCGGCACCTTCCGTTCGATGATGGCCCGCTCCTTCTCGACGGACGGCGGGTTCACGTACAGGTACAGACAGCGCCGTTTCAGCGCGTCGCTCAGTCCTCGCGTTCGGTTCGAGGTGAGTATCACGACCGGCGGCGTCGTGGCCTCGACGGTGCCGAGTTCGGGGATGGACACCTGAAAGTCCGAGAGGATTTCGAGCAACAGCGCTTCGAACTCCTCGTCCGCGCGGTCGACTTCGTCAACGAGGAGCACCGGTGGCCGGTCGCCGTCGCCAGAGAGTGCTTCGAGAAGCGGCCGGGAGAGCAGGTACTCCTCGTCGAAGACGGAGTCGTCGTCCGCGACGCCGCCCTCGCCGGACTGGATCGCGAGCAGTTGCTTCGTGTAGTTCCACTCGTACAGCGCGTTCTCGGCGGCCAGCCCCTCGTAGCACTGGAGACGAACGAGATCGGTGTCGAACCCCTCGGCGAGCACTTTGGCGAGTTCGGTCTTCCCGGCACCGGGTTCACCTTCCACGAGAAGGGGTTTGCCCATGCGCAGTGCCAGCAGGACCGTCGTCACTATCTCGTCCTCGGCGACGTACTCCTCGTCGTCGAAGACCGACCGAAGCTCCGTTTCCGTCACGGAGTCAAACCCATCAGGACCCGTCATCGATACCCTCCGGTCGCGCCGCGCGGACTCGTCGGTTCCGTCGTGTCAATCACACTCACCCATTGGGTGCGGTCGTTCAAGACTTAGTCGGCGGCGGCCCCCCCGCCGTTGGCTCGTTCGACCGCGGCCCTGAGCGCACGCTTCGTGTACACCGTCAGGAGGTGGGCGCGGAACTCCGCGGACGCCTGTACGTCGTCCATCATCAGCATCTCGTCCAGATCGTCGCCCGCGTGGTCGGCGGCGTCGGCGAGGGAATCCTCGTCCGTCGATCCGCCGACGAGCGCGTCCTCGACGGGTTCGAGGCGGACGCCGTGGTCCATCACGCCGTTCGCGGCGACACGGGCCGAGGTCACCTCGTCGCCGTCGACTTCGAGTGCGGCGGCGACGCCGACCATGGCGTAACCCGAGGACGGACTCGGTTTCTTCGCGTATGCACCGCCGATTTCGGGCGCGTTCGGGAGCCGGATTCCCGTGAGCAGTTCGTCCTCCCCGACGTCCGTCGCGTACATGCCGAGGAAGAAGTCGTCAACCGGAACCTCGCGTTCGCCGTCACGACCTTCCACGACTATCGTCGCGTCCGCCGCGAGGGCCGCCGCCGGGAGGTCGGAGGCAGGGTCGGCGTGCGCGAGGTTGCCGCCGATGGTGCCGCGGTTCCGTACCTGTACGTCGCCGATCTGTTCGACCGTTGCCGGGAAGACGGCCACGTTCTCCGCGAGGTCCGAGGAGTTCACGACGTCAACGTAGTTCGTCATCGCGCCGATCGTCGTCTCGTCGCCGTCCGCCTCGATACCCGAAATGGAGTCGATACCGCTGACGTCGATGAGTGCACCGGGGCTGGCGAGGCCGGACTTCATCGTCGGGAGCAGGCTGTGACCGCCCGCGATTATTTCGGGGTCCTCGTCCGCGTGATCCTCCATCAGATCGAGCGCCTCGGAGACGCTCGACGCTTTGTAGTAGTCGAATTCTGCCGGGAACATCAGTTCTCACCTCCGCTTTCCTCGACCGCACGCCACACGCGTTCGGGCGTCAGCGGCATGTCGATGTCGTCGACGTCGAACGGTTCCAACGCGTCCGTGACGGCGTTGACCAGTGCCTGTGGCGCGGCGATGGTGCCCGCCTCGCCGACGCCCTTCACGCCGAGCGGGTTGTGCGGGCACGGTGTCACCGTGCTTCGCGTCTCGATTTCCGGGATGTGTTCGGCCTTCGGAACCGCGTAGTCCTGCATCGATCCTGTGAGGAGCGTGCCGTTGTCGTCGTACACCGCGCCCTCGTACAGCGCCTGTCCGAGGCCCTGTGCGACGCCGCCGTGGACCTGCCCTTCCACGATTTTCGGGTTGATCTGATTGCCGACGTCGTCCACCGCGACGTAGCGTTCGATGTCGATTTCACCCGATTCGGGGTCGACTTCCACGACACAGGCGTGGAGTCCGAACGGGAACGTGAAGTTCTCCGGGTCGTAGAACGAGGTGGCTTCCAAACCGGGTTCCATGTCGTCCGGGATGTCGTGGGCGAGGTACGCCTGCCCGGCGATTTCCTGAATGGAGACGCTCTTGTCCGGTGCGCCGACAAGTTGGAATTCTCCATTTTCGAACTCCACGTCGTCCACGTCGGCCTCAAACTGGTGGGCCGCGATCTTCCGCGCCTTCTCCACGATCTTTCCGGCGCTCGTCGCCAGCGAACTGCCGCCGACCGCCGCACTTCGGCTTCCGTAGGTACCCATTCCCTGCGGTACCTCGTCGGTGTCACCCTCGACGATCTCCACGTCGTCGTAGGGGACGCCGAGTTCGTCCGCGATGATCTGGGCGTAGGTCGTCCCGTGGCCCTGTCCGTGGCCCGACGTCCCGCAGTAGGCGGTGACGGTTCCGGACGACTGCATGCGGACGAGCGAACTCTCCCAGAGTCCGGCCTGTGCGCCGAGTTGTCCGGCGAGTTCGGAGGGTGCGAGCCCGCAGGCTTCGATGTACGCCGAGAGGCCGACGCCGATGTAGCGACCCTCGTCGCGCAGTTTCTCCTGTCGCTCGCGGAGTTCGTCGTAGTCAAGCGCGTCCAGCGCCTCGTCCAGCGTCTTCTCGTAGTCGCCGCTGTCGTACTCGACGGCGACTTGCGTCTGATACGGGAAGTCGTCCGAGTCGACGAAGTTCTTCCTCCTGAATTCGGCCGGGTCCTCGCCGATTTCGCGGGCCGCGAGCGTCATCATGCGCTCCACGACGTAGGACGCCTCCGGGCGGCCAGCGCCACGATAGGCGTCCACGGGTGGAACGTTGGTGAACGCGCCGTCCACGGAGACGTGAATGGCCGGAATGTCGTACTGTCCGGATAGGAGCGTTCCGTACAGATAGGTCGGCACGGCCGGTGCGAACGTCGAGAGGTAGGCACCAAGAGCGGCCTTCGTATCCACGTCGAAGCCGGTGATGTGGCCGTCCTCGTCCAGCGCCATCTTGGCGTGGGTGACGTGGCCGCGTCCCAGAGCGTCCGTCTCGTAGGTCTCGGTACGGGTGGCGACCCACTTCACGGGGCGTTCGAGTTCGCGGGCACAGAGCGCCGTCAGCGCCTCGTCCGCATAGTGGTGAATCTTCGACCCGAAGCCGCCGCCCACGTCCGGCGCGCGGATGTGGAGTTTGTTTTCGGGGTGGTCGATGACCCCGGACATCAGCAGGCGGTGGAGGTGCGGGTTCTGGGAAGTCATGGCCACCGTAAGCTCGTTGGTGCCACCGTTGTACTCGGCCACCGTCGCCCGCGGTTCCATCGCGTTCGGGATGAGATACTGGTTGTGCAGGTCGGCTTCCACGACCGTCGCGGCGTCCTCGAACGCCGCGTCGGTCGTCTCGGCGTCGCCGAGTTCCCAGTCGAGGGCGACGTTGTCGCCTTGGTCCTCGTGGAGCACCGGCGCGTCGTCTTCGAGCGCCTCCGCGGGGTCCGTCACCGCGTCGAGACGGTCGTAGTCCACGTCCACCACGTCGGCCGCTTCCCCTGCGATGTAGCGGTCGTCGGCCACGACGACCGCAACCGCGTCACCCTGATAGCGTACCCGGTCGCTCGCCAGAATCGGGTGGGCCGGGGTTCGGAGACTGTCGAGCAGCCATCCGACCGGCAGTTCTCCGGGGACGTCGAAGTCCTCGGCCGTATAGACCGCGACGACGCCGTCCATCGCCTCGGCGTCGCTGGTGTCGATGGAGTTTATTTTCGCGTGGCCGTACTGGCTCCGCGTGACGGCCATGTGCAGCATGTCCGGGCGCTGGATGTCGTCCGTGTACTCCGCGCGACCGGTGATGAGCGACGGGTCCTCGCGGCGCTTGATGGCCGAACCGAGGACTTCCTCGATATCAACGTCGTCCGCGTCCACGGTTTCGATGGACATCTCAGTCCCCCTCCGCAGCGGTGGTGGCACCCTCGGCCCGCATCTTCTCGGCGGCGGATTCGACGGCGTTGACGATGTTCTGATAGCCGGTACACCGACAGAGGTTACCTTCCAGTGCCTCGCGGATTTCCTCCCGCGAGGGGTCGGGGTTCTCTTCGAGGAACTGCTGGGCCGTCATTATCATGCCCGGCGTGCAGTAGCCACACTGTAGGCCGTGTTCCTCCTGAAAACTCTCCTGAACGGGGTTGAGTGCTGGACCGTCGGCCAACCCCTCGACCGTCGTTACGTCGCATCCGTCGGCCTGCACCGCGAGGACGGTACAGGATTTGACGGCGTCGCCGTCGAGGTGCACCGTACACGCCCCGCAGGTGCTGCTCTCACACCCGACGTTCGGTCCCGTGTATCCCAACTCGTCTCGGAGTGCGTGGACGAGCAGCGTTCGTGATTCGACCGTGAGGTCCTTTTCCTCGCCGTTTACCGTGATTGTGATGTCGTGTTCCGTCATAACAGATCCCTGATTTTGTCCGTAATTCCGCCGCTGTCGTCGGTTTCGACGTCTCGTAGCTGGTCCTCGATGTTGCCGAAGAACCGGTTGACGACGCGGTTCGCCACCGGATTGATGACACGCTGGCCCATCTGCGCGACGCGCCCGAACACGTCGGTTTGGGCCTGCCAATCGACGGCGACGCCGTTCTCGGTTTCCTCCAACTGCATCCCCGCTTCGAGTTCGAACGAGGAGTTACTGGCCTCACCCTCACCCTCTGCCGACATGTGGCCGAACTCACGCTCGGTGATGGTGACGACCGTCTCGAAGGAGGGTTTGACGCTGCCGACGCCGATCTCCATCAGCGCCGCGTAGTGTGCTCCCTCCTCGAACGCCCGTTCGGCGATCTCCTCGGTGTCCGCCTCGGGGAGCGTCGGTGGGTCGTCGTCCGACACCTGCTCGCGGAGCCCGTCGAAGTCAACGTCCTCGTCATCGACGCGCACGAGGAATTGACAGCCCGGCAGTGCCTCTTTTATCATTACCGGGTCGGAGAGCGCCAGCCACGCCTCCTCGCGGGTGGTGTCCGCGATCTCGAACGTGTCACTGAACTCCACGCGAACTCACCGTCCTCCCGCCGTCGTGATTCTTGGAATCATCTGTCACATGTAATCATTATGGAATAGACAATAAGGCTTTTCCCGAATTCGGCGACCAATCCCGGTTACGGATGGGGAATAACTTTCATTTCTCCGCCCGTACAGTTCTCCGTGACGAACCGGGTTTCACGACGAACAGCGCTCGACCGGACGATAGGGACGCGTGCAACGCTTCTCGAAGGTGGGGTGACGAATCAGGTCCCTCCGGCAGAAGTTACCGATCGTGTCCTCACGGAAGCCATCGTCGCGTCCGCCGACGTTCCACCACACGACCGGGCGACGATGGACGGCTACGCGTTCGCCGCCGCTGATGGCTATCCCCTCCGCGTCGTCGGCGACATCGGTGCGGAGGGCGAGCCACCACAAACCGAGACGGGCGAAGCGATCCGAATCGCCACCGGCGCGTCGCTTCCCGACCGTGCCGATGCGGTTCTGGAACGCGAACGGTCCGAACTGGAAGAGGAGAACGGCGAGACCACACTCTCCGGTCCACCCGTCGAACCCGGACGGAACGTCTTCCGCCGCGGGACGACCGCGAGGAGAGACGAAACCCTGTTTTCGGCTGGCGATCGACTGACCTCGCCCGACGCCGGTCTGCTCGCGGACATCGGCGTCTCGAACGTTCCCGTCCGCGAACCGTTCTCCGTCCGCATCCTCGGCACCGGCACCGAACTCGTTGCGGGCCGCCAACCCGACCGCGATTCGCCGATGCTCGCCAACCTCGTGGCGTCGTGGGGCCACGAGCGTCAGGTCGTCGCTCCAGTACCCGACGACCCGGACGCGGTTCGGGACGCCGTCGCGGAACACGCCGCCGCGGCCGACGTGCTTCTGACG